>PMHC01000264.1:5405-5596 GCA_003156495.1 Acidobacteriaceae bacterium | reverse complement strand
GGCTTCAGTCCCTTCCCCGGCGCGAAGTACCCCGGCCTCTTCGCCTTCTACGCCCTTCCACTGCCCGGCCACACGCCGGCCGAAATGCGCAAGGCGATTCACAAAGAGATTGATAAGTTGAAGACCGCCGACGTGAGCGATGCGGAACTCAAGATGTTCAAGACGCGCGCCCGCGCCGATCTGCTGCGCGG
>PMHC01000264.1:0-5339 GCA_003156495.1 Acidobacteriaceae bacterium | reverse complement strand
GCCGACATTCGCCGCGTGGCCAATCAGGTCTTCGTCGCCTCCAACCGCACCACCGCGGAAATCGACACCGATGCGCCCGCCGCAAACGCCAAGCAAACCGCGAACGCCAAACAAAATGGGGGCGCGCAATAATGGACAGTCATCCGTTGAAACCGCGACCAATCGGCAATTCCACTATCGAAGCACGCATTCCTCTCGCCAGCCGCTCTGTGTCAGGGCACGACTTNNCGGCGTGGGCTTTAGCCCCGGATACATCGCAAAAAAACGCGATTTCGCCGCACCATCCATCGCAAAAAAAATTCCTTTTCGCCGCCGCCCTCCTCGCGCTCTTCGCCGCGCCGGCATTCTCTTTCGCGCAGCAGGCCAAGCCATGGGAGCAGATTCCCATTCCCGCGCTGCACGCCTTTCATCCGCAGCAACCCCGGCGCATCGAACTAAAAAACGGCATCGTAATCTTCTTACAACAAGATCACGAGCTGCCCTTCGTCTCCGGTTCTGTTCTGATTCCCGGCGGTGAGCGCGAGGTTGCCGCCGCCAAGGCTGGCCTCANNACGCACTCGACGATCTGCTCGAAGCCAAAGCCGCGCACATCGAAACCGCCGGTGATGAAGATTCCACCGCGCTCTCTTGGGATTCGCTCACCACCGACGCCGATCAGGTCTTCTCGCTCGCCATGGATCTGCTCTTTCATCCCAAATTCAGCGAAGAGAAACTCGCGCTCTCCCGCCAGCAGGAAGCCTCGGACATCGTACGTCGCAACGACAATGAAGACGAGATCGCCGGCCGCGAGGCCTCCAAGCTCGTCTACGGCGCAGACAGCCCTTACACGCACCAGCCCGAGCTGGCCACCATCGCCGCGGTTTCCGTCGCCGACCTCGCCGCCTGGCACGCGCACACGCTCAAAGGCAAACTCATCATCGGCATCAGCGGCGACTTTGATGCCGCCGCCGTGGAAGCCAAGCTCCGCGCGCTCTTCGAGCCGCTGCCCGCCATCACGCCCGCCGCGCCGCGCCACGATCACTTCGCTGAAACCAACCCCCGCCTCTACTTCATCGACAAGCCGGACGTAAACCAATCCAGTGTGCAGATTGTCGGCCTCGGCATTGAACGCCGCAATCCCGACGCGCCCACCCTCGCGGTGATGAATGAGATTCTCGGCGGCGGCTTCGGCAGCCGGCTCTTTCAAAAAATTCGCACCCAGATGGCGCTGGCCTACGCTGTCGACGGCGGCTTTGGAATGGATTATGACCACCCCGGCGCATTCGCCGTCGAAGTACAGACCAAATCGCCCTCCACCGTCGACGCCACCAAAGCGGCCCAGGCCGAAATCGCCCGCCTCGTCTCCACTCCTTTCACCGAAGAAGAACTCCGCCGCGCCAAAAACAATCTGCTGAACTCCTTCCTCTTCCGCTACGACAGCAAAGACAAAATCCTGGCCGGGCGCGAGCGGCTGGAATTCTACGGCTACCCGGCCGACTATCTCGAGAGCTACCGCGCGGCGTTGGAAAAAGTGACGCTGGCCGACCTTGACGCCGCGGCGAAAAAATACGTTCATCCCGACCAGCTCGCCGTTCTCGTCGTGGGCCACGGCGAAGAAATCAAGCCCGGCCTCGACGCCCTCGGCATGGGTCCGGCCAAGCCCATCGATATTTCCATTCCGCATCCACCAAGCCACAAAGCGGCCCTACCCGGCCGCAAAGCGGTCGCCACAAAAAAATAATTTCGTAAACGCCGGTCGCATCCGGCAGAAGAAGGCCTCATGAAAGTCGAAGCTAAAAACCTACCCACCAACGCCGCCGAACTCGCGGCCCTCGACGCCGCCCGCCGCGCCGCCGCCGAACGGCTCATCGCCTCGGGCGTGCTGATCGAGAGGCCCGAAAGCTGCCTCATCGATCCTGAAGTTGAAGTCGCCCCCGGCGCGCTGATCGAGCCCTACGTCCAACTGCTCGGCCGCACGCGCATCGGCCCCGGCTGCCGCATCCGTTCCTTCTCCGTTATTGAAAACTGCACCCTGGCCGCCAACGTTCTCGTCCGCAACCACAGCATTCTTGAAGATTCCGTTCTGGCCGACGGCGCACAGATCGGTCCCTTTTCCCGCTTGCGTCCGGGCAGTGAAATCGGCGAGCAGGCCCGCGTCGGCAACTTTGTCGAAATCAAAAAATCGCATCTCGGTCGTGGCGTTAAGGCCAGCCACCTCACCTATCTTGGCGACACCGAGGTCGGCGAAGGCACCAACATCGGCGCCGGCACCATCACCTGCAACTACGACGGCGTCAACAAGCACGTGACGCGTATCGGCAAAGGCGCGTTTGTGGGCAGCGACGCGACGCTCGTCGCGCCCGTCTCCATTGGGGACGGCGCGTATATCGGCGCCGGCTCCTGCATCACCAAAGAGGTTCCCGCCGACGCGCTGGCCGTGGCCCGTAGCCGCCAGATCGTCAAAGAAGGCTGGGCTGCTGCCCGCCGTGCGGCAAAATAAGTCATCCATGTCCGCCGCTGGCACGCTACTCTGCCGGCGGCGGGTAACGCCGAAGATTCATCGCAACAATCTGCAACATTCGGGTCATTGAGACTTGACCACAAAGATGATAGCCTCTGCTCAGAAAAAATAAGATACCGGCCCGCCGTCTCCCGAGACTTTACGGTTGCGCTCGGATAAAAGTGTTGCTTGACTTTCATGTGGCTTTTGTTGCTGGCACGTTGTTTTACAGATGAAAGCAAGTTGGTGCGCGCCTGGAGCATTCCAAAGCGTACAAAATTTGGCCTTGTCAGATTTAAGCAACGCCCGGTCTGTTGCCGATGAAAATATTCGTCGGAGGCCGGTGTGGCAGTGGTAAAAAATATACGCATCCAGCGCGAAGCCGGGCAAAAAAATAAGCTCTCGAGAGTGCCCCAATGGATCGTCTCTCGCGGGCGTTGGCAATATAAGACACGGACGGAGGCTGCTGTTTGGCGCTGAAATCTGAAGTCGCGATTACCCCAGATCGAGCAAAAAATGCCTCCCAGCGCAACGGTGCGGGCATACGCAAACCCGCGCGCATCCTTGTCGTCGACGATGAGCTTTCCGTCCGCACGATGATCGCCGCCGTTCTTGAGCGCCAAGGCTACACCGTGGAGTTGGCCAGCGGAGGACGCGAAGCCCTCGAAACGCTGGAGATGAACAACTTCAATCTGGTGCTGACCGACATCGTGATGCAAGACATCAGCGGCATTGCGCTGCTCGATCGCATCCATGTGCTGCAGCCTAACCTGCCCGTCGTCCTGGTCACGGCCGTCCACGACATTAACGTCGCCATTGACGCCATGCGCCGCGGCGCCTANNCCTATGACTATCTGCTCAAGCCTTTTGAAAACTCTCTGCTGGCCAGCACCGTCGAGCGCGCGCTCAGCCATCGCCAAGCCGTCGAAGAAACGGAAAATTATCACCAAAGCCTCGAAGAGATGGTCCGCGCCAGAACCGAAATGCTGCGCCTGGCCATGAAGGATCTCGAACACTCCTACGACATCACGCTCGAGGCGCTGGGNNGGCCACTCCAAGCGCGTCACCGCCTACGCCATCGCTCTGGCCCGCGCCATGGGCATTCCCCCCGAAGAGATCAAGACCATCGCCCGCGGCGCTTTTCTCCACGACATCGGCAAAATGGCGATTCCCGACGACATTCTGCGCAAACCCGGCAAGCTCACCCTCGATGAAGCCGAAAAGATGCGCGAACACTGCGCGCGCGGTTACCAGATGCTGCGCAAAATTCCCTTCCTCACCGGCGCGGCAGAAATTGTCTTCTGCCATCAGGAACATTTCGATGGCAGCGGCTACCCGCGCGGCATGAAAGGCCGCGAAATCCCCATCGGCGCACGCATCTTCGCCGTCGCCGATACCCTCGACGCCATCACCAGCGACCGCCCCTACCGCAAATCTCGCACCTTCGATGCCGCCCGCGAAGAGATTCTGCGCTGTTCCGGAGAGCAATTTGATCCGGCCGTCGTCGAAGTCTTCCTCAAAATCCCCAACGAGCTTTGGCAGGAACTCCGCGACGAAATCAGCGGCCAGGACAAACGCTTTTCCTCCCTTGATATACCGCCGCAGGCCGCCGGCGTATCACAGATAGCCAATTAAAGCGCCCTGGAAGAGGTAGCAACCACCTTAAGTACCGCAGTTGTAGATTCCAGTTTGCGGAGCAAGCGCGGATTGCGGAGGGAGCAGGGGCTTCACAGGCTGCGGAAAGAATAAGCCTTGATTGGGCCTTCAGGCCCGGACTTTTGCCAGCCGCAAATTCCGCTTCCCCTTTTGCAGATAATTTCTCCCTCCGGGCGCAACATAAACGTAGCGCCTTGTCTGTGCAGCCTCTCAAAAATCGCTTTCGGGCGAAAAAAAATCTAAAACCTGCTCCAAAAACAGTGCAAAAACGCCTACAAAAAAATGGATTGTTAACGAAATCAACAGTTTAAGCGTTTACTAAATAGACAATAAAATCCGCAAATCGGAGAAATGTACGTAGATCACGAATAAAGTTTACCAAATAGACAACAAGCGCAAGAAGGCCTCCCGAGCCCAACTTTCACCGCTATTGGAATTTGGATTTACTGCCTTTTTGCACAAAACGGACTACTTTTCCACAAAGATACGCCATCGCATATCCCCCCAGTGGGCTATGCAAGTTTGTATCTCGCCTGATCGCTCTGGTTATAAATCGTTGTAATCCATCCACGGCTTACATATTAAGTCAATAGTATTCAAAAAGTTAAATAACAATTCCTCATCTGCCGTCTCACAAAAATCCACCAGCTAGAGGCGCTGGCTACGCTACGTGATTCTGTGAATGTCATGCCAGAAATACTAAAAGATAAATTTTAATTTTTGTATTTGCTTTTTCCTCAATCTATGCTATCGTGTATNNTGGCCTCCCGGCACGAACAGCTAGACCGTTCGTGCCGTCTTTTTTTCTCCGGATTCTCTTCCTGTCACATCGCACATCCTTGGCAATCCTCCAAGATCATTCTTCTTCTCTACGCCAACAGCTATTCTGCTTGACGCCCTTGTTGCCTTATCATGGAGAGGAGATCGCCATGAAGCATTCCATCCTAACCCGCGGCCTGCTCGGCTTGGGCGTATGCGCGCTCACCGCCGCCAGTTACGCGCAGTGGTCGAATCCGGCCAACGATATTCCCGCCTATCACCCCTCGGCGCCGCTCAATCTCCATGCACTGCCGCCGATCCTCTCCGGCAAACAGTTGTCGGGACCGGCCTTCCGCTATCCCTGGCAGGTTCACGCCTACCAGTTGGCGATCAAGGTTAGCAGCGTCATCTATCAGGTGCCCTGCAACTGCCGCTGCGACCGTGC
>PMHC01000024.1:4965-5696 GCA_003156495.1 Acidobacteriaceae bacterium | reverse complement strand
ACGCTGACCGAGCGCGGCTACGCGCTGGATCACGAAGGCGAAGAGGTGCGCAACCGCGCCAACGAAGCGGCGGTGGAGTTGGAGCGGGCCACGGCGCGCGAGCGTGGCAATACGGAACGGGTGAGCGAGTTGGAGGCGCGCATTGCCGCCTCGGCCACAGAGCTCGAACAGACGCGAACGCAGTTGGCCGGCGTGGAAGAAGAGCGCACGCAGCAGCGCAGCTTTATGGAAAGCGCGGCCGGCGAGTCAAAGACATTCCGGCAGCAGGTGGAAGAGCGGCAGAAAGAAGCGCGCAGCTCGGCCGAAGCGGTTTTTGGTTCCGAGCGCGAGTTGGAAAACGGACGGCGGCGCGCCATGCAGTTGATGACGCAGGCCGGTAACGCGCGCAACTTTATCGCGCAGGCCGAGGAGAATTTGGCCTCGCTGGAGCGCGAAGCCGAGCGGCTAAACGCCGAGACAAGCCAGGCGCGCAACGAAAAAGAAACGCTGGGCGTGCAGAACGCCGAAACGCGGCAGCGCTTTGAGGCCGCCAGCGCCACGGTCAAGCGGCTCGAAGAAGAAATCGTCGCGCTGCGCCAGAGTTTGCTGAACAAGCGCACGGCCGAGCACGAGCGGCGCACGCAGGCCAATCAACTGCGCGGCACGCAGGCCGCGGTCACCGGCCGGCGCGATTCGTTGCAGGCACTGATCCGCAATCACGGCTACGCCTCCGACACGGTGCGGCGGTTGCT
>PMHC01000024.1:0-4948 GCA_003156495.1 Acidobacteriaceae bacterium | reverse complement strand
TGGTGGAAAGCTGGGGCGCGGCCGAGGAAGGCATACGCGTGCTGAAAACCAGCGACGGACGCGCCACTTTCCTGGTTCACACCGACGCGCAGGGCGAGCTTTTTCCGACGAGCGAAATGCCGGTGAACGAGGCAACCGTTACGCCGCTGCGCGACGCGGTCAAAGTGCTCAACGGCCACGGCCGGTCGCTGGAATCGGTTCTGCCCAAGCTGCGCTATGGCTATCTGGCGCCGGACGCGATCGCGGCGCAGCGGCTGGCGCCGAGCTATCCGAATGCTTACTTTCTCACGCCGGAGGGCGAATGCTTCCACGGCTCGACGGTAACCGGCGGCAAGCNNCAAGCCGGCCAGCGAAGGTCCGTTGGCCCTCAAGCGCGAACTGCGCGAGACCGAAGGCCGTTTGGCGAAGTTGGAAACCGAGCTGACGCAGGCCGAAGGCGAAGCCGAAAAGCTGTCACGGGAGATCGAGGAGATCACCCGGCAGGGCGAGGCGCGCGGCGAAGAGCGGCGCAAGGCCGAAAGCGAAACGGCCACGCTGGGCGCATCGCTCAAGCAAATGGAGTCAGAAGCTCAGCGCATCGAGCGGCGTCTGCAAGAGTGGCAGACGCAGGCGGCGCGCAACAAAGACGCCAGCGAAGCCAAACGGCAGTCGATCGCGGCCAAGCGCGAAGAGGCAACGCGGCTAGAGACCGAACACACGCAGTCGGAAAGCAACTTGAACGAACGGCAGGCCGAGTTGGATTCACTGCGCCTAAAGCGCGAGGGCTTGCAGCAGGAAGCGGCGAAGCTGACCGCCGAGCTGGCCGGTCTGGAAGAACGGCGGCGCGGCGCGGAAGCAAACTTCCAGCGGATCGACCGGCTCTTTGCCGATTTGACCCGGCGCGTGCAGACCATCGAACAGCAGCGCGCGGCGGCGGAAAAAGAGCGCGAGCAGCGCATCGCCGAAAGCGCCGCGCTGGTCGGCAAGCAAAAAGAATTGACGACGGTGAGGGCCGAAGCTCTGGCTCGCGCGCAAGCGATCGCCGAAGAGTTGCAAACGCTGCGCGCGCAATTGGCGGAGATGGAGGGCAAGCTCAAGAGCGGCCGCGCCGAGCTCGATCAGTTGCGCGAAAACCGCTCCGGACTTTCCAGCCAACTGGCCAAACTACGCTCCGACCTCGAGCATCTTGAAGCCAGTTGCCTGGCCGAGGTCAACGTCGAAGCGCAGGTGCTGCGCGCGGACGTTGAAATTCAGCGGCTCGGCGGCGACGAGCTGGCCACCGAAGAAGAAACCTGCCACGGCCTGCGCCAGCGCATGGAGCAGATGGGGCCGGTAAACATGATGGCTCTCGACGAGTACAAAGAGATCGCCGAGCGGCACAGCTTTTTGGAGACGCAGCGCCAGGATCTAGTCGAGTCAATCGAAAACACGCAGGAAACGATCAAGGAGATCGAGCAGCTTTCACGCACCAAGTTCGACGAGGCCTTCGCGCAGATCAACGAAAACTTCGGCCGGGTTTTTGGGCGGCTCTTCCACGGCGGCCAGGCCTTTCTGCGCATCACCGACGCGGAAAATCAGGCCGAAAGTGGACTCGACATCGTGGTCTCGCCTCCAGGCAAAAAACTGCAAAGCGTGCTGCTGCTCTCGGGCGGAGAAAAGGCGCTGACGGCGCTGGCGCTGCTGGTGGNNAGCCCAGCCCCTTCTGCATCCTCGACGAAGTCGACGCCCCGCTTGACGACACCAACGTGGGCCGCTTTGCCGACCTGCTCGGCGATCTGGGCGCGGAGACGCAGTATCTGATCGTCACCCACTCCAAACGCATGATGCAGGCCGCCGATCTGATCTATGGCGTCACCATGCAGGAGCCGGGCGTCTCGCGCGTCGTCAGCGTCAAGCTCGGCCGCAGGGAACAGCAACGGGCGACGGCGTAAGAACAGCTTTCAGCTTTCAGCTATCAGCTAAAAGCTGACGGCTGAAAGCTGACAACTGTTTTACCGACGCAAGCGAGTGTGAATTTAAACTTTGGGCGAAAGCAGCAATAAAACGGAGATGAGATTGCCGGGCAAACTGGAATTGATTGTCGGGCCGATGCGCAGCAATAAAACCGCCGAGTTGCTGCGACGCATCGAAACGCGTCGCGAGTACGCCAAACAGTGCGTCATGCTCCTGAAGCCCAGCGCCGACACCAAGGCCGCCGCCGGGCTGGTCGAAAGCCGCAACCGCAACGGCTGCGGAAAAATGAAGGCCATCGAATTCCCTTCCGCCGATCCCTGGGCGGTGTTGCCGATCGTCGCCGACACCGAGCAGCGCATCGGCCGGCGCGTCGATTGCATCGCCGTCGACGAAGGTCAATTCGTCGCCGATCTTTTTCTCTTCACCAAAAAATTGCTCGACTCCGGCCACGACGTAATGGTCTCGGGGCTGGAGCTGGACTTTCGCGGGCTGCCCTTCGGCGAGATGCTCAGCCTCTCCTGGCTGGTGCGCACCTACGCCGGCAACCTCACCGAACAGGTGGCCTATTGCAGTTGCGGCGCCAAGGCTCTCTACCCGCAGCGGCTAGTCGACGGCAAACCAGCCCCTTATGCGAGCCCGGTCATCATGGCCGGCGATAACTACGAACCTCGCTGCGAAAAACATTTCGTACTCCCCGGCCGCCCGCACTAAATTTCTCGCAGCCGCCGAGCAAAACTTTCAGGCTCGGGTCTTTTGTTCCTGAATCGTTTTTCGCGCAAAAAAATCGCCCCCGAAATCTCGGAGGCGCGTTCAGCATCAAAAGCGATATGAACGGGGACCAGTAGCCGGCACTGGAGGTCGGTAGCGCGCGGCTACTGGTGATCCCTGCACTAAACGAGACTAGCCGCGGCTTCCCCTTTCCACTGCTGCCTCGTACCACCCGGCTCAAAGAGAACTCTTGCGAATTTTCCGAACCTTGATGACAACCGCAAGTGTCTCCGATTGATGAAATCGCATTCCGTGACAGCCGTCACAGCATTTTACACTGTGTAAAAATGAGCCAATTTGCGCCGATCAACGCAATAGTGCGCCAACGTTGAGATAGGATTCCGCACATTTCGCGCGTGTTTCGCGCCCCGGCAAAGCGATTGCGCGCGATTTCAGTGGCGACAGCAACAGCGATTGACAAAGCCTCCCGGCCGCCGGAAAATCGGAGATTCATAGCGTGCGCGAAATCCTCGCATACGTAGTTCCCCCTCATAAGAAAGGCTCTCCGTGGCTGCTTTGCTGACAACTAATTTGGGCGCAATTCCCCTGCTCGGACGGGGCAAGGTGCGCGATTTGTACGCCGTAGACGACGCACTGCTGCTGGTGGCCACCGACCGCATTTCGGCCTTCGATCATGTGCTGGCCTCGGGCATTCCCGACAAGGGCAAAATTCTGACGCAGATCTCGCTGTTCTGGTTCGATCTGTTGAAAAATCTGGTTCCCAATCACCTGATCACGGCCAATGTCGATGAGTATCCGGCCGCGCTGCGCCCTTATCGCGAGCAGTTGGTGGGCCGCTCGATGCTGGTCAAGCGGGCCCAGATGTATCCGGTGGAGTGCGTGGCGCGCGGCTATCTGGCCGGATCGGGCTGGAAGGAGTACAAGCGCGCGGGCACGGTCTGCGGCATTCCGCTGCCGGCCGGGCTGCTGGACGGATCGCGACTGCCCGAGCCGCTCTTTACGCCATCGACCAAAGCGCAGGACGGCGCGCACGACGAGAACGTCGCCTTCGCCGCGGTAGAAAAACTCATCGGCGCGCACGATGCGGCAGAGCTGCGGCGGTTGACAATCGAGATCTATCGCCGCGCGGCGGCGCACGCCGAAAGCCGCGGGCTGATTTTAGCCGACACCAAGTTCGAATTCGGCAAAACCGCGCAGGGCACGATTTTGGCCGACGAGGTTCTTTCTCCCGACTCCTCACGCTTTTGGGATGCGCAGGCATGGAAACCGGGCGGCGCGCAACCTTCTTTCGACAAGCAATTCGTGCGCGATTACCTGGAAGAGATTCACTGGAACAAGCAGGAGCCGGCGCCGGGACTGCCAGATGAAGTGGTGGAGCGCACGCGGGCCAAGTATCTTGAAGCCTTCAGGCGTTTGACCGGCCGGGAGATTGCATCATAGTCTCTATTAGAGTTGCCTTGGGCCTCAGCGTTGCCGTGAGAGAATGCGGAGTTGGTTATGGAATGGGTGGATTGGATCATTCTCGCGGTACTGGTCGGATCGGTCCTGGGAGGAATGGCCCAGGGATTCTTCCGCTCGATCTTTTCGCTGTTGGGCCTGATCCTGGGAGTTGTACTGGCGGGGTGGAATTATACGCGTGTGGCAGTGGCGTTCAAGCCGATTGTGCGCGTTGATGCCATAGCCGACGCCATTGGATTCCTGCTGATCGCGGTGGTCGTGATGTTGATGGCCAACGTGGCCGGGACCATACTGAAAAGGATGTTCCGCTGGTTGGGACTGGGCTGCTTTGACATCCTGGGCGGGGCCGCTGTGGGGTTTGTGCAGGGGGCATTGCTGGTGACGGTCTGCATTCTGGTCACAGTGGCGTTTTTCCCGCAGACGGAGTGGTTGGCCCAGGCCTCGCTGCCGAAGGTGTTTTTCAGGGCTCTCCATGTAAGTACGCAAGTAAGTCCGGACGAGCTAAAGGAACGCGTGCTCGACCGCCTCAAGACACTGGAGCACGAATCTCCGAATTGGATGCACGAAAAAAATGGCGGTTCGTGAGAAATTCGGCTGCACGGCGGAATGAAGCCGGTTACACTATTTGAGCGACACGAGCAAGAGGGAAGCGTGAGACGAGAACTGGACAGCCTGGTGACGCAAATGCACTCGAGCGGCGTCCGCTATGAGGAAGCCGTGCGGGAATTTAAGAGGCAGTATCTGCGCGAGGTGCTGGTGGCACACCGGGGGAACCAGTGCAAGGCGGCCGAAGAGCTGGGCATGCACCGCAATACGCTGAGCCGCGCCA
>PMHC01000243.1 GCA_003156495.1 Acidobacteriaceae bacterium | reverse complement strand
ACTCGACCAAGCCGACCACCGAGCCGGGTTTTCGCCGGGTGGAGGTGCAGGCCTCGGGCAAGGGCGTTGGCAAACTGACTGTGCGGACGCGCACCGGGTACTTCCCGGTGGTGCGGGTTCTGAAACCTTCGGCTCCGTCGCGATAAGCTAGAAGAAAAGCAAAAAGGCTAGGAGCTGATCATGTCCGACTACAAATACTCGACACTCGCCGTCCATGCGGGGCAATATCCTGATCCCACCACTGGCGCTGTCAACGTTCCCGTTTATCTTTCCTCAACCTTTCAGTTGACTGGCATCGGTACCGATCGCGGCTGGGATTACTCGCGCGCCGGCAACCCGACCCGCGACCGGCTGGAAACGGCTCTGGCCGCGCTGGAAGGCGGCGTGAGCGCTCACGCCTTCACCAGCGGCATGGCCGCCATCAACGCCCTGGTCGCTCCGCTGCACACCGGCGATCACCTCATCTGCTCGCGCGACGTTTACGCCGGCACGGTGCGTTTGTTCAACCAAATCATCAGCGGCTACGGCATCGAAATCACCTATGTTGACACCAGCGATCTGGCTGCCGTCGAAGCGGCCATCAAGCCCAACACAAAACTGATTCACGTTGAAACGCCGAGCAATCCGCTGATGGTGCTCTCTGACATCGCCGCCATCAGCAAGCTGGCGCACGCCCACGGAGCCGAGGTCAGCGTCGACAACACCTTCATGTCGCCGATTCTGCAAAGTCCGCTCAAGCTGGGCGCCGACATCGTCGTGTATTCGACGACCAAGTATTTGAATGGCCACTCCGACGGGCTGGGGGGCGCCATCATCGGCTCCAAACCCGAGCACAAAGACCGTTATCTGCTGGTGCAAAAGGCCGCCGGCGGCATCATGTCGCCTTTTGAGTGTTATTTGGTACTGCGTGGAATCAAGACCTTGCCGCTGCGCATCAAGCAGCACGAAGAAAATGGTCACGCCATCGCCGCCTACCTGGCAACACATCCCAAAATCAGCAAGCTGGCTTACCCCGGACTGAAAACTCACCCGCAGTACGAGCTTGCCTGCCGGCAGCAGAAAGGTTTCGGCTCGATGATGAGCTTTGAACTGGAATCGCGCGACGGGGCCGAACGCTTTTTGAAGGCGCTGCAGATCTTTTTGAATGCCGAATCGCTGGGCGGCGTTGAGTCGCTGGCCTCGCACTCGGCCACGACCACGCACGGCTCGGTCAGCGAAGAGGTGCGCCAGTCGATGGGCATCAACCAGAACCGCGTCCGGCTCTCGGTGGGCATCGAGGACAAAGACGATCTGATCGCCGATCTCGATCAGGCGCTGGCGGAGGTCTAAGGCGCGATCCGTGTCCACATCGCAGCTCATTCTCGGCATTGACACCTGCGGCCCCACCGGCTCAATCGCATTGGGCCGGGCGGCGGCAGATGCTGTCGAAATTCTCGGTCAGAACGAATTGGCCGGGCGCAGCTACTCGGCCACGCTGCTCTCCTCTGTGACGGAAGTGCTGGCGGCGGCAGGGGCAGAATTGCGCCAGCTCGAGGCCATCGTCGTCGTCAACGGGCCGGGCAGCTTTACCGGAATCCGCGTCGGGCTAAGCACCGCCAAAGGCTTCGCCGAGGGGGCGAGGATTCCCCTCGTCGCCGTTTCGCGTCTTGAGGTGCTGGCCGCATCAGCCGGCGTCGCTTGCGCGGCGCTCGACGCGCATCGCGAAGAAATCTATCTACGTCTGGCCGAACTAGGCTTGGCCGAACCGGGCCTGACCGAACCGGCAGCCGCGCCGCGCGAGCTTTTGGCAGGAGCCGAAGAACTGGTCGCGCTTGCGCCACCGGCGCGGGTTGCCGTTTGCGACGAGAGCGCCGCACGGCTGCTTGCAACCGCCTGGCCGAATGCCGAAGAGCTTCGCGTTGCCGCACCCACCGCCGCCGATGCGCTTCGCCTTTGCGCGGAGCGAGTCGCGCGCCACGAGTTCGCCGACATCGAGCAGCTCGACGCGCATTATCTGCGCCGCTCCGACGCGGAAATCTTCGGCGCAGAGCTCACCAGCCAACTGGCCGCGGCCAAACCACTGCGCAAATGAAGCCAGAGGCGCGCATACGACCGATGGTGGCCGCCGATCTGGCGCAAGCCATGGAGATCGCCGCCCATCTGCCGACCGCGCCGCACTGGAAACTAGCGGCCTACCAAACCGCGCTCGACCTCGACGCCAGACCGCGCCGGATCTCGCTGGCGGCCGCAATGGACCACGAGGCGAATCAGGAAGCGGATGAAGAAAAGATTCTAGGCTTCGCTATCGCCTGTCTCGTTCCGCCACAGGCTGAACTGGAATCGATCGCAGTGCCCACCACAAGCCAGCGCGAAGGATTGGGCCGGCGGCTCTTCGCGGCTCTCGCCAACGAAGTGCGCGCGGCCGGAGCCGAGGAAATTCTGCTTGAAGTTCGCGCCTCAAATGCCGCGGCTCTGCGGTTTTATCGCGCCGCCGGAATGACAGAAACCGGCCGCAGAGCAAACTACTACGTTGATCCTGTTGAAGATGCAATTCTGATGCGTCTCCGGTTTGCTTGAGCGGCTTCGCCGATCCGTCGAGCTGCCGCTTTTCCGGTCGCGGCTCACTTTTTTATGTCTCGCCAGGAATTCAGAGCCCTCCGGTTACTTTTGTCGATTTTCCCGCTTGCCGACCGGCCCACCAGGGCGATATAAGTTAATGATTCAAGAAAAACCGTGGCCCGTAAGAATGCCCCAGGGGCCGCGGCGCAGGAGGTGCCGGATGGACGAAGTACAGGTTTCCACGCTGAGTGAAGATCTTGATCGCCTGCTAACCGAACATCGCCGTTATGCTCAGCGTTTGGATGAGTTGCTGCAAAAGCCCTACCTCAGCGAAGACGAACAGCTTGAGGCCGTGCGTCTGAAAAAGCTCAAGCTGCATGCCAAGGATCTGATCAGCGCGCTAGAGCGCCGGATTCCGGTTGTAGCCTAAGCCGGTTCGGCGAGAATTTTTTGCAGCAGGCTCGCGTGGCGAGTGCGGCTAAGCCGCGATGAGGGCGCGAAGTGCCCGCTTGTAATGCTTTGCGCCTACGATATTTTGCCCAATCACCGTATAATCGTTGGGAACGATGGTTCGCGACGGTTACATCTACGGATTTGTCTTTTTGGCGGTTGCGGCCGCCTGCTGGGTTCTCACCTCGAGCCTGTGGCTGAGTGCGCTGCCGGTTTTGCTGGCCGCATTCTTTCTCTGGTTTTTCCGCGATCCGCGGCGCGCGATTCCCGCCGGCGCGGGAGTGATTGTCTCGCCCGGCGACGGTCTGGTTACAGAGACGGCCGCCATCGCCACCGCTGACGGTCCTCGCCAGCGCATCAGCATATTCCTGAGCGTTTTTGACGTGCACATCAACCGCGCGCCCATTGGCGGCACGGTGAGCCGCGTGCATTATCAGAAGGGGCAGTTCCTGAATGCCATGAATCCGGCCTCGGCCGACCGCAACGAGCAGAATGCAATCACGGTTCGCGGCCAGGGCGAGGACGCCGGCATCGAAATCACCTTCAAGCAGATTGCCGGCCTTTTGGCCCGGCGCATCGTTTGCAGTTGTAGCGAAGGCCAGAGGGTCGAGCGCGGCCAACGGGTGGGGTTGATTAAATTCGGCTCGCGCGTCGATGTGCTGCTGCCGGCCGCAGCCGTTCTCCGCGTCAAAGTCGGCGACCGGGTCCGGGGCGGAGCCAGCGTACTGGCCGCCATGGCCGCCGTTCAGCCGCAAGGAGAGAAGGCGTGAACACGCTCACTTCGGAACAGGACCAAAACCGGAAACAGGCGCGTATCCGGCGCGGCATGTATCTGCTGCCCTCGCTGTTTACCGCCGGCAATATTGGCGCAGGTTACTTCTCCATTTTGCAGACGATTGAAGCCGTCGGCCACGATGCGCAAATCCATCTGGACTGGGCCGCGATCGCTATTCTGTTCGCGATTCCCTTCGACGCGCTCGATGGCCGCATCGCCCGCATGACCAATACCGTGAGCGATTTTGGCCGCGAACTCGACTCGCTGGCCGACCTGGTCGCCTTCGGCATCGCGCCCGCTCTGCTGGCCTTCGTCTGGGGCTTTCACTTTTTGCCCGACTCGATCAATCCGGTTCTGCGCCAGCATCTGTTCCAGGCCGGCGCCTTCATCTGTTTCCTCTATCTGCTCAGCGGCGCTTCTCGGCTGGCGCGCTTCAACATCAGCCACGACGCGCAGCCCCGCAACCCCGGCCGGCCCGACCGCAAATACTTCGTCGGCATGCCGATTCCGGCCGCCGCCGGACTGCTGGCCGCCACCGTGCACTTCTTCAACGCATATCCTGTTCTGGAATGGTGGGTCGCCATCGGCTGGCTGGTTCTGGTCGGCCTGTGCGGATTCCTGATGGTGAGCACCTGGCGCTTCTGGTCGGCCAAGGAGATCAACTTCTCCCGCAGCCACCCATTCCAACTGCTCGTCGTGATCGCATTGATTCTCTATATTGCTCTGCGCTACTCGACGGTGGTGCTGTTTTTGGTGGCGTTGATCTATATGTTCTCGGGAATTTGGGCGCGAGCGGCCTACGGATGGAGCCGACGCCGGCGCAAACGGCTTTTGCTCACGCCAGCCACGGCCACCGAACCGGAGCCACCCGGACCACGCTTTTCCGATTAGTTTCCGCCGCCTGCGGCAAATAAGATGAACTCTTCCCCTGCACTTGTCCGCGAATTTGTTGATGAATTGACTCGCTAACCTGATCACCAGTTTTTACCGAGGTTGCCTGTGTACAAAATCGCCATTGCCGGGGCTTCAAGCCTGTTGGGCCGTGAACTAAAAGACGTTCTCACCGAATCGCCGCTCGCCGAGGCCAAGATCGTTCTACTCGACGAAGAGGTAGCACAGGGCCAGTTGGACCAGATCGGCGACGAAGCCACCTTCATTCAGGCGATTAGCGCCGAGGTCTTCGAGCACACCGATTTCACCTTCTTTTGCGGCAGCGAAACTCTGACGCTGAAGCACTGGCGTAAGGCGCTGAGCGCCGGCTCGACGGTTCTGGATTTGACCGGCGCACTGGACCGGGAGCCTGGCGTGCAGGTGCGCGCTCCGTGGCTGAAGACCGACAGCCCGGCCGCCGACCTGTTCACTCCCGCATTCGTCCCCGCCCATCCGGCGGTCGTCTCGCTGGCGCTGCTGCTCGAACGGCTGCAGCAGGCAGCGACGATCCGCGTGGCCGCCGCCACAATTCTCGAGCCGGCCAGCGAGTTCGGCCGCGCCGCCATGGACGAGCTGCACCAGCAAACCGTCAATCTGCTCAACTTCCAGACGTTGCCGCGCGCCATCTACGACGCTCAGGCAGCCTATAACCTGCTCTGCGGCATGGGCGAGGCCACGTCGGTCAATCTGGCCGCCGTCGAAGACCGCATCCGCCGCCACTACGAAACGCTCACCGGCGGCCGCGGGCCGGTGCTTTCCGTGCAGGTGCTCCACGCCCCCGTCTTCCACGGCCACACCTTCTCGATCGCCATCGATTTCGAACGCCCGGTCGAAATCGCCGCGCTGGAAGAAGCGCTCAACTCGGAACACATCGATCTGATTCTCGAAGATACCGATTCGCCTTCGAATCTGGCCGCCACCGGCCAGAACGACGTACTGGTACGCCTGCGCCCCGAGCGAATGGCCCACAGCGCCAGCGCCACCGAGCGCATCTGGCTTTGGGCGGCCTCGGACAATCTCCGCATCAGCGCGCAAAACGCGTTGCAGTGCGCGCTCGATTTGCGCCGGTTGCGGCCTCAGGGCACGGTCCAGTAAATCCGCGACTGTAGCATTTTCATCATGGCCGCAAAGAGGGAGTTTGTTTTTCCATCCCACTCTAACCGCAAAGAGCGCGGCTAGAATGGGGCACCCACGACCGCTCTTTCTTTGCACCATGAGCGAAAATGCCCTAATCTTCTAGAGCAAATCAACGTGGTCTTCAGGCCCCGAGGGATGTTTTTCTCCCCCTGGTCCAAAATTCAGAGTTTTTCCACAGCCTGTTTTGCCACGGGTTTTTCGTTTATGATTCCGGGATGCGATTCGCGCCGCAATCTCTTTCAGGTCACGGCTACGGCGGAGTTGCTTGAGCAAACCATTCTCGACTATCGCCGCCAGAACGAATTTCTCTTGCACGCATCCGTCGTCATGCCTGACCACTTTCACGCCCTGATCACGCCCGCGCTCCGGATGTGTCTCTCGAAAAAGCCCTGCAATATACCAAAGGCGGCTTTTGTATCTCGAAGAGAATCCGGTGCGGCGCGGGCTTGCGGCAACGCCGGAGGAGTATTCCTACAGCTCCGCGGCGCGCGGCGAGAGAGATCCCATGCCCATCCATCTTGCGCAGCGAAGAGGATAAGGCCCGGGCCTTTGCTAATCTTTGCGCAACGCCTGATCAAGGTCGACGCATAGATCCTCCGCGTCTTCCAAGCCGATCGAGACGCGAAAAATCCCCTCGCCGGCAAAATCCTTGTAGCTGTCGAGCGCCGCGCCTTCCAGTGAAAACGAACTTTTCAGAATATCTTCCGTGGGAATGTAAAAGAGCAGACTGCGTTGCTTGCCGAGCGATACCGCATACGTAAAGTCCTGCAGCTTGCGGTAAAAGCGGCGCGCCACTTCCACGCCGTCTTCCTTGGTCTGGAAGGTCAACATGCCCGATGCGTTGCTCATCTGCCGTTGCGCCAGCGCGTACTGCGGATGCGAAGCCAACCCCGGATAAATTACGCGCTTGATGGCCGCGTGCGACTCCAGATAGCTCGCGACGTGGAGCGCTTTTTCCTGGTGGGCTTTCATGCGTACTTCAAGCGTGTGCAGCCCGCGCCGGATCAGCCATGCGTTAAAAGGGCTCAGCGCGCCACCAAAGTGGATCAACGCGCCCTGGCGCAGTTTGCCCAACGCTTCTTTGCGGCCGATGATGGCGCCGCCCAGCGCGTCTCCGTGGCCGTTCAGGTATTTGGTCAGCGAATGCGCCACCAGATCGGCGCCCAGGGTCAGCGGTCTGGTCGCCACCGGCGTGGCCATGGTTGAGTCCACGCCCAGTTGCGCGCCAGCGTTGTGCGCGATCTCGGCTACTGCGGCAATGTCTGTCAGGCGCAAAATCGGATTGCAGGGCGACTCGGCCCACAGCAATTTCGTGTTGCTTTTCACCGCGGCGGCCACCGCCTCCAAATCGGAAAAATTCGCCGTCGTTACTTCAATGCCAAAGCCGGGCAGCGTATTGCGCGCCAGCTCCGACACCCCGGCATAGCAAACGTCGCTCAGTACCAGATGGTCGCCGCTGTGCAGCGTGCCCAAAATCAGCGCCGAAATCGCCGCCATGCCGCTGGCAAAGCAGAGCGCGTCTTCGCCCTCTTCCAGGTCGGCGAGTTTTTCTTCCAGAGCGCGCACGTTAGGCGTTGACCAGCGCGCGTAAACATTCGGCGTCTTATCGCTCAGCGTTTCGGCAGAAAAACCGGCCTCGTCCGGATTGAATACAAAATTGGTTGAGAGTACCAGCGAGGGCTCGACGGCTTGCGTCGCCGGGTCTGTCGGCTCACCCGTGTGTATCGAGCGGGTGCTGAATGCCTTTTTGCGATTTGTGCTCATGATGGTCTCGAATGGTCCTTATCGATGGGTGCGAAAAATGGTTAACGGCCTGCCATCTTGTCCTTTTCAGCCTGCGGCGGCGGGCTTTTCTCCCCCATGCAAAACGGCCCGCGATCAGTAAGATCGCGGGCCGTGATAAAAGCTGAATGAACTGACGCTAAATCGTCAAACTTTCGCAGCTCCCACGTCCACGCGCATAACAACATCTGGCCATCGTGGTTGTGCGCTGTTGCGCCGTGATTGGGAAGTTACGCATGGCAGTAAGATAACACGGATAGCGCGCGGGGCAAGAGCCCTCCCGCTATGCCATGGAACTTCTTCATCCGGTCAGAGGTTTAAATCTGCGGCGGCTGAATGTGCGCGATATAAAACCCGAAGAGCACCAGCAGCAGCACCACCAGCGAGGCCGAAAGCCGTAGCCGCCATCGGAAAACCTGGCGCGGAGAGCCAATGCGCGGCACCATCGGCGCGGCAAAGAGCAGTCCGCAGAGAAAGCCGCCGATGTGAGCCGAGTTGTCGATCGCGACGCCGGTAAAGCCGCTGCCGAAGTTGACGCTCAGGCCGATCACCAGATTGATGGCGGCAAAATAGATGACCGATTTGCGCAGTCGCTTCAATTCCAGCGGCGGAATCGGCAGCCGCTTGGATTTGAGCAGCACGATCAACACCCCGGCGATGCCGAAGACCGCGCCCGAGGCTCCCGCGCCGGCCTGAAAGAAGGGCGCGCCCGAGGAGTCGCGCAGCGGCCAGACCCAGTTGTAAAAAGTGGAAAGCAGATTGCCTGCCGCGCCGGTCAGAATGTAGGCTGCCGCCAGGCCGAAGCGCCCCATCAGAGGCTCGGCCAGCAGGCCCAGATTCCACAGGCACCACATATTGGTGGCCAGATGCAAAATGCCGACATGAACAAACATCGCCGTCACAATGCGCCACCACTCGCCATAGACGAGCACGTTGTAGGGCCGGTCCGCGCCCCACTGCATGATCTGGTCAATCGAGGGCATCCAGATGCTGGCGCCGTGCAACAACATCAGCAGAAATACGCCGCAGTTCAGGCCGACGAGTACATGCGTAGCTGGAGCGACCACCCAGACGGGACGCGACTTGCGCTCCGGAGCTGAGGGGGGCGGGGGTGGGGGCGGCGTAAAGCCGCTCTCCGGAGGAAGAATCTCCGGCTGGGGCATCGAGGGATAACTTCCCATAAGATCACTTTAAAGCATTTCCGTCCGCGCTGTCCGCCCTCCTTTGGGTACGAATTGGTACGAAGCCCCCTTCGAGTCTCGCTGCGTGCAAAGCCGGCGTCGGCCGCGTTGTACTCTGGAATTGTGCCTGTGCGCGGCCTGCGCGAGGTTGAAACAAGGAGAGAGATGGCGACGACTACAGAAACAAATGAGAAGGGCGCGAAGGCGATTCGCCGCGCGCTATTGAGCGTAACCGATAAGACGGGCTTGGTGGAGTTTGCGCGGGCGCTCGAAGCATTCGGCGTGGAGCTGATTTCAACCGGCGGCACGGCCAAGGCGCTGCGCGCGGCCGGCCTCAAGGTCAAAGACATCAGCGAGCTGACGGGTTTTCCTGAAATGCTCGACGGTCGCGTCAAAACGCTGCATCCGCTGGTGCATGGCGGGCTGCTCTACATTCGCGGCAACGCCGAGCATGAGGCGGCGGTGGCCGCTCACGGCATCAAGCCCATCGACATGGTGGTGGTNNGAGAACATCGACATCGGCGGCCCGTCGATGGTGCGTTCGGCCTCGAAAAACTTTGAGGATGTGGCGATCGTGACGCGCGTCGCCGATTACGCGCTGCTGGCCGAGGAACTGAAGGCCAACGCCGGCGCGCTGACGCGGGCCACGCGCTGGCAGTTGGCCAAAAAAGCCTTTGCGCTTACGGCCAGCTACGATGCGGCCATCGCCGGCACGCTTGAGCAGATCGCCAGCGAACCGCTGCGCGACTCCGCCATCGAGTTTGATACCAAGGCTCTGCCTACCACGCTACGCATCAATCTACCCCTCAAGCAGGCTTTGCGCTACGGTGAAAATCCCCATCAGCGGGCCGCGCTTTATGCCGACCAGTCCGGCGAAGGAATCGCCGGCGCCGAGCAGTTGCAGGGCAAAGAGCTGAGCTTCAACAATCTGGTTGACCTGAACGCCTGTTGGGATCTGGCGCAGGAGTTCGACGAGCCTACCGTAGCCATCGTCAAGCACACCAATCCCTGCGGCGCGGCCACCGGAGCCACGATTCTCGAAGCATACGAAAAGGCGCTGGCCTGCGATCCGGTTTCGGCCTACGGCGGCGTCATCGGCGTCAATCGCGAGGTGGACATCGCGGCGGCCGAGTCGATCGCCAAGCTCTTCGTCGAAGCCATCGCCGCGCCGTCTTTTTCGGCCGAGGCCAAGGCGCGCTTCGCTAAAAAGAAGAACCTGCGGCTGATCGAAGTGAAGAACGCGCCGGCCGGCCTCGTCTACAAACACGTCTCCGGCGGAATGCTGGCGCAGGACGCCGACACCGGCCACGTAACCGCGGCCGAGCTTAAGGTGGCCACCAAGCGGCAGCCTACCCCCGAGGAGCTGCGCAGCCTGCTCTTCGCCTGGCGCGTCTGCAAGCANNTCTGCAAGCACGTCAAATCGAATGCCATTGTCTACGCGCGCGACGGCCAAACGCTCGGCGTCGGCGCCGGACAAATGAGCCGCGTCGATTCGGCCAAGTTCGGAGCCATGAAGGCCGCGCTTTCGTTGAAGGATTGCGTGGCTGCCTCCGACGCCTTCTTCCCCTTCGCCGACGGTCTCGAGTCGATCGTCGAAGCCGGAGCGACGGCGGTGATTCAACCCGGCGGCTCGGTGCGCGACGAAGAAGTGATCGCCGCCGCCGACCGGCTGGGCGTGGCCATGGTCTTCACCGGAATGCGCCACTTCCGCCACTAAGTTTTTGGCCGCTTGAATATGTGCCAAATGGGGTGCCCCATTCTAGCTGTCCGCCGCGGCGGACGGTTAGGGTGGGGGGCAAGCGCCTTGACGCCCGATTCAAGGCGGAATAGCGTCTGAATCAGGCGGCGCGGAGACGGCTCGATGACCGGAATCCAATATCTGACCGACGCGAATGGCCGCAAGGTTGCGGTGCAGATCGATCTGCGCCAGCACGCCGAGCTTTGGCAAGAGTTTGAAGATCTTCTAGCCTCCTAATCGCGGCGCGGCGAACAAAGCGTTCCGCTGAGTCAGGTCAAGGCCATTGCGCATCGGCGAGAGGTTTACGAATAACGCCCGAACCTCTTCGCGGCGCTCCCGAAGTTGGATGCGCGACGAAAATCAGGCCCATCCCCCCGGCAAGTGCGACTATTAACGCGTAAAATCGTCTATATAGGTAGACTGCGCCCGCTTGAAGAGGCAGTCTGACCGCGTTTCAATCTCTGCCGGAGATTAACCGCTTTGCCGGCCAGGAGCGCTAGGAATCCCCTGCATGATGACCAATCGATTTCTGATGACCACCCTTGGGCCCAAGCTGGCGGCGGCGATAGTCTTTACGCTCGCGGCCGCGGCCGGCGCGCAGACCGCCTCTCCGGCGGCGGATGCGGCGAAAAACCAGCCCTCCGTAACGCCAGCCAACCGCGCGCAGGCTTACTTTCACCTGGCGCTGGGCGGGGCCTATGAGGACGACGCGCTCACCGAGGGCCGCACCGACGAGGTGAACCGGGCCATCGAAGAATATAAGGTCGCGCTCAATGCCGATCCCGGATCGGCGCAACTGAGCGTGATTCTGGCCGATCTCTATTTTCGCGCCGGACATGTGCGCGAGGCCGAGGCGGCGGTGCGCGTGCTGCTGAAAAATGCGCCCGACAGCATCGAGGCGCGGCGGCTGTTGGGCCGAATCTATCTGCGTCGTCTGGGCGAGGGCGAGCTGGCGGGCGCGACGGCGCCGGGCGGGGCCAATATTTTGGACCAGGCCATTACCGAGTTCGAAAAAATCGTCGCTCTCGATCCCAAAAGCCTGCAGGACCACATGGTCCTGGGCCAGCTTTACACCGCGCGGCATCAGGCCGATAAGGCCGAGGCCGAGTTCAAAGCCGCCGAGGCGCTCGAACCTGAGTCCGAAGAGGTCGTCCTGAATCTGGCGCGCCTTTATGCCCAAAGCGGCGATCCGCAACATGCCGTCAAGACCATTGAGGCCATTCCCGCCGGCAGCCGCTCGCCGAAGATGGAAATGGCGCTGGGCGCCCTCTATGACCAGTTGAAGCAGCCGCAAGAGGCGATTGCCGCCTATCGGCGCGCCGCCGATCTGGGCCCCGAAGACCTGCAGACCCTCGACACGCTGGCCCATGCGCTGTTGACTGACGAACAGTTTGACGAGGCTCTCAAGCAATACCAGATACTGGCCGAGGCTGATCCGGAAAATGCCGAGGCGCTGGTGCGCATTGCTGAAATCGAGCGGCGGCAGGGCAAGTTCGACGATGCGCTCGTCGCCATCCGCAAGGCGCGCAAAATCGATCCCAAATCCCTCGATGCCGGATTTAACGAAGGCATGTTGCTCGACATTCTGGGCCGCTTCGATGAGGCCGCCCAAACTTACCAGGAGATGGCTGACGCCACCGCGCACGCCAATGGCGCCTACACCGACGAGGAAAAAGCCAATCGCGGCATCTTTCTCGAGCGGCTGGCCGGCGTTTACCTTGAGCAGAACAAGATCGAGCCGGCGGTTGCGGCCTACCAGAAGATGGTCGAACTGGGCGGCAAATATGCCGAAAGTGGTTACCAGGGCCAGGTTGAGGCCTACCATCAGGCGCATGAGTTCGACAAAGCCGTCGAGGTTTCGCGCAAGNNGAAGCTGATGCTGGCCGGCGAATTGGCTGACAACGGCAAGCTGGACGAGGCGCTGGCGATTTCCAAAAGCCTGCTGGACGGCGCCAAGCCCGCAGCGCAGCGCGGCGTCTGGTGCTCGATTGCGCAGATGAGCGTACGACTGCGCCGCTGGAAAGAAGCCGGTGAGGCGCTGGACAAGGCCGAGGCGCTCTCCTCCAAAAAGGAAGAGCGGGCCTACGTGCTGTTTTTGCGCGGCACGCTGGCCGAGCGGCAAAAGCA
>PMHC01000267.1 GCA_003156495.1 Acidobacteriaceae bacterium | reverse complement strand
CGGCACTGATTCTGACGGAGTCAAGATGCTTGACTCCCTTTCGGTGTACTCTGGAGGCCATAGCGTCAACGTGGCATTCGGTGCACCTCTGGAGACCTTCATTTCCAGTTGCGGACAGGAATGCGGCGCGCAAGAGAAGGAATCAGCCGTGAAGCGACGGCAATCGCATCCACTGCTTAGGCCAGGCGCGTGCGTAGGCAGGGAATGGACCCTGGAATGAGAGACCACTTGCAGCACCCGGTTGCAGTCATGGGGTTGCCGATCAACAGCTTGAGCGCCGATGAGGCGGTTGACACCCTGGAGCGCCTGATCCAGTCGGGTGGTACCCACCAGGTGTGCACCATGAACGTGGACATCTGGCTGAACGCACTGGCGGATCCGCATCTGCATCGCATTGTTGCCGGATCGAGTCTGGTTGTCCCCGATGGCATGCCTTTGGTCTGGGCTTCAGGGCTTCTGGGATGTCCGCTGGCGGAGCGTGTGACCGGCGTGGACCTCGTGCCGAGGCTTGCCGAACTTTCAGCACGCAAGGGTTACAAGATTTTTCTGCTGGGCGCCAAGCCCGGCGTCGCCGACCGCGCAAGCCGGCTGCTCGAACGCAATTATCCCGGAGTGCAGATTGTCGGCACGTTTGCTCCCGCCGAGGACAACCTGATGCGCATGGATCACACGGAGATCCTCAGGAAGATTCATGCCGTGAGCCCCGACATTCTGCTGGTCGCATTTGGCAATCCGAAACAGGAAAAATGGATCTGGATGCACCGCAAGCGGCTGGGCGTTCCCCTTTCCATGGGCGTGGGCGGCAGCTTCGACATTCTGGTGGGCGACAATTGGCGCGCCCCGCGCTGGATTCAGAGATGCGGCCTGGAGTGGGCGATGCGCTTCATGCAAGAGCCGATGCGGCTGGGACCGCGTTACGCGCGCGATTTTTTCGGACTCGTACGGTATTTGCCGCAGGCGTTGCTGGCGGCCTGGTGGCAGCGGTCCTTCCGGGGGCCGTCGCGAGTGACTACGGCCAGTACGCGCGAGGTGATGCACGTTAACGTTTATGGCCGTTTCGACGGCGAAACCGTCGCGGCCGTGCGGGAGGCTACCAGGGCCAGCATCGCCCATGGCCTGGTGATGGTGGTTCACCTGCAAACGGTTCGGCAGACTACGATCGCCGGCTTTGGCGTGCTGCTTGACGCCCGGCGTCAGTTGCTGGATGCGGGGCTGTCGCTTTCGCTGGCCGGCATGAATTTGAAGACGCGTTTTGCGCTGCACGCCTGGCGCTTGCAGCCGCTTTTCGACGAGTGGCAGCCGGCAATTTCGCGCCGTCGGTCCCGGCGGCCTGCTACGGCGGAGACCTCGATTCGCATCGCGGTCAGAAGCGAGCAGGAGATGGTTCCCGAGACGGTTCCGGCGCAGACGCGAATTCATGGTTAAGGCTGTATCTGGCCGCGAAGCGCTCTGCGGACAAGCGAATGCGTCGCGAGAGAGAAACAGAGGCAGGAGTGGATGGCGGCGATCGTTCTGATTCCGGCGCTGGTCTGTGGACTGGTTTTAGTCCTAGGATCGGTTCGCAAGGCTTTGCTCGACGTTTACCTGCCGGTGCTTTTGCTGCTGCCCCAGTACTACGTTCTTCGCCTGCCGCATCTTCCACCCCTTGGCTTTGCCGATGCCACGATGCTGCCCTTGGGCGTCGCGCTGGTCGCGCTGGCCTTGCGCAATTGGCGGTTTGCCTGGATGGATCTGTGGGTTTTGCTGAGCGCGGCCTTCGTCGGCCTCTCTCAGGCGTTGAGCACCGAGTTGGCGAACGGTGACTGGCTGCGCCTGTTTTCACCTGACTTTGCCGCTTCGCAGCGGTTGGGCACCAATATCGCCGATGGCGCGCTGATGTTTATCGATGGCCTGCTGACAATGGTGTTGCCTTACATGGCCGGCAAGCTGCTGGTTGAGCAGCCCGACGGCGTTATGCGCAAAAAGCTGGCCGGCCGCATCGTGGCGCTGCTCTCCGTGGTGGCGGTGCTGAGCGTCTACGATTTTTTGACGGGAAGCAGCGGTTGGCAAAAGGCCGCCAATCGTGTCTTTCCGAGCGCTTACGAAACTTGGCCGCAGCAGGTGCGCTGGGGCTTCGGGCGCATTGCCGGCCCTTACGGCCACGCCATTCTGGCGGGCATGGTTTTTCTTATGGGGCTGATCTATTGCCTGTGGCTGCGAGAGGCTGATCGCGGCTGGGGCGCACGCCGGCTCGTCGGCGGTTTGCCTTTTACTTCGCGCGGATTGGCGCTGGTGGCGATCGTGGCCGGGCTGTTGATGACGCAATCGCGCGGTCCCTGGATCGGCGTAGGGTTGGCGCTGGTTTTTGTCTTATTGATGCGCTATTTGCCGGTGGGCAAGGCGGCCGCGGCGTTTCTGATTTTTTTGGCGTTATTCTCCGTGGCGGCGGCCTATATGGCCAATCGGTATACGGAGAAGGAACTCCGCCAGGCCGCGACCGAGGCGCAGCGCAACGCAATCTATCGCCGCGAATTGTTGACCAACTATGTGCCGATCGTCATGCAGCGGCCAATTTTTGGCTGGGGCACGACGACTTTTCCGCGCGTCAACGGCCAGGAATCGATCGACAATGAGTATTTGATGCTTGCGGTAAAAGACGGCTTTGTCGCGCTGGGCGCATTTCTGGCGATCATCGCGGGTACGGCGGCCAAGCTGCTGCGGTTGATCGCGCGGCCGGCTTCGCAGCAGGATCGGAGGCTGGCCTTTGCCCATCTGTCGATCTTGATCGGACTGGCGACGACGCTGACCACGGTATACATGGGCGAGCAGGTGGTGATGCTGTTCTTCCTTCTGGTTGGCTGGGTGCAGGCCATGCGTCCCGCGCCGGTTTACGCGCCGGCGGCCGCCGGTCCATTTGCGTCGGGCGCGGGATTTAAACGGGTTTTGGTATGAAACGTGAGAGGATAGCCGGAGAATCGGCTGGCTGGGGAGAGGCGAGAGTTTGATCTGGCAGGAGAGATTGCCGGTAGAGGTGTTGGCCGCGGCGATGGCGCTGCTGGCCGCGCCGCTGATCGCCGATCTATTGGTATCTCTGGCAGGCAATCTGCGCCGTCCGCGCGCGCGGCACGCCGCGTCTCCGCGAGCGATTCGTCTGGCCGTGGTGGTTCCTGCGCACAATGAGGAAACGATGCTCGCCGGCACGGTGCGCTCGCTGCTGGCCTCAGGCTGCGTCGCTGCTGAAGCGCCGTTAATAAACGAATGGCGGCCTCGAATTTTTGTGGTGGCGCACAACTGTACCGACGCGACCTCGGCCGTAGCCGCCCAGGCCGGGGCACGCGTGATCAAGCTGGGCGACCCGGGAATCCGCGGCAAAGGCGCTGCCTTGCGGGCGGGTTTTCGCGCGGCATTAGCTGCCGGCGCTAATGCTTTTCTGGTGGTCGATGCCGACTCGACGGTGAGCGGCAATATCATTGCCGCCACCAGCGCGGCGCTGGCCTCGGGCGCGGCGGCGACGCAATGCCGCTACGAACTGCAACCCGCGCAGCCCGGTCCGGTGGGCGCGCTGGCGCGGCTGCGTATGCTGGCTTTTCGAGGCATGAATGTTTTGCGGGCCAGGGGTCGCGCCGGGCTGGGTTTTTCCGCCGGCGTCTTCGGCAACGGTTTCGCTTTGACGGCTGAAACGCTCGATCGCGTGCCCTACGCGATGGATAGCATCTGCGAGGATCTGGAATACCACGTGTGGCTGGTTTTGGCCGGGCTGCGCGTGGCGTGGGTCGAAGAGGCTTGCGTGCATGCTCCTTTGGCCCCGGCGCGCGCGGCGCAGAGCCAGCAGGAAGCGCGCTGGGAGGGTGGACGTTTCCACGTTGCGGTTCATGCGACTTCGCGGCTGCTGCGGGCGGTTTTCGCCGGCCATTGGCGCGCTTTGGAAGTGTTGGCCGAGGTTTGGAGCCTGCCGCTTTCCCGCGGCGTGCTGGCGCTCGGGCTGATGGCGCTGATGCCCGTCTTCTGGTTGCACGTTGTTGCCGTAACTGGCGCGGCGGTGGTTGCCGTCTACGTAATTGAGGCGGCTTTGCTGGGCGACCAACCTTGGCGCGACCTGGCCGCGCTGGCTGGAGCCCCCGTGCACATTCTGCGAAAGCTGGTGATCACACCTCTGGTCTTGCGGCAGTCGCGCCGTGGCGCCGAGTGGGCCCGCACGCGGCGGGAGGCGCGATCACAGTGACCGATTCGAGGGTGATCTCCGATAATTCAACCGAGGAAAAAGAAGCGGATAAGGCGCAAGCGCAGAAGGCAGACATAAAAGAGGCCGCAACCGAGACCGAACCGCAGATGTTGCGCGAGGTGGGCCGCCAGTACAGCCGCAACGTGCTGACCACCATTCTGGCGCGGGTGGTGAACATGGCCCGCGGCGTGGTGCTGGTGCCCTACCTGCTCTATCACCTGGGGCTGGAGGCCTACGGCATCTGGACCACGATCTTCATTCTGGTTTCGTATGTCGGCGTCACGACGCTGGGCATTTCGAATGTCTACATCAAGTACGTGGCCGAGTTTCACGCCCGCCGCGAATACGACCGGGCCAACTCGCTGCTTTCGACTGGATTGGCCATCACCATTCCCTTGTGCGGCGCGATTTTTTTGTTCTTTTTGCTGGCCTGGAACTGGTACTCGCCCTGGCTGCACCTGCCGGCCGCGCACGCCGCCGATGGCAAAGAAGCGGTGCTGATCGTGCTCGGCGTTTTTCTGTCGGCGATTTCGCTCAGCGGCTTTGGCGATATTTTGGCCGCCACGCAGCAGATCGCCTCCACGCAGGTTTTTCTCATCCTGGGCATTCTGGCCGAGTTCGCCGCGATCCTGATTCTGGTCGGCTCCGGCCGCGGCATTCGCGGGCTGGCCGAAGCCTACCTGATCCGCACGCTGTTCAACGACGGGCTGGCCATATGGTGGGCGTGGAGAAAGCTCGATTGGCTGCACCTTTCCCCGCGGCTGGTGCGGCGCGAGTCGATTCGCTACGTGCTGCACTTCGGCGGTCTGGTGCAGTTCCAGAGCATGTTGTCGATCTTTCTCGATTCGGTGGAGCGGGTGACGGCGCTGGGGATGATTGGAACCGCCGCGGCCGGCCTGCTGGATGTGGCCAAGAAGTGGCCTTCCTCGCTTTCCACCGTGCCCATGGCCTTTTTCGCGGCGCTGCTGCCGGCGGCCTCGCACGTCGATGCGGCCTCGAGCGACGCTGACCGGATGCGGAACCTGCGCACGCTCTATCTGGACAGTTCGCGCTACGCCAATCTGTGTACCTCGGCTTTTGTGGCGGTTTTGGCGCTTTGGGCCGTACCATTACTACACGTTTGGTTAGGTTCGCAGTTACCGATGCGCCAGACCCTGATCCCCCTGTTTGTGGTATTTAGTTTGGCCGCGCAATTTCATATGCTTACAGGGCCGGGAACTTCAACCTTTCGGGGAATGGGCCGGGTTTACGAAGAGTTCACCTATTCGATTCCCAATCTGATTTTGCTGGCGGTTACCTTGCCCATGGCGCGTTGGATCGAAGGTCGCTGGTCGCCGTTGGGAATCGGCGTGGCAGTTTCGGCGGCGACGGCCGGCTCGGCCTGCGTGCTGATGGGTCGGGTGCATGTGGTGTTGCGGGTGCCGCTTAAGAGTTTTTTACGCAAGGTAATCGTTCCCGGTTTTACGCCCTATCTGGTCGCGGGCGTATTGGCTTGGCCGCTGGCCTGTTTGACGCAAGGAACGAATCGCTGGCAGGGCATGGGCATCTTAACTGTTGCGGGGCTTTTGTACCTGGCGGGCGTTTTAACCGTGCTGCATCGCTGGGTGTTGACGGAAGCCGAGAAGACGAAGGAGTTGCAGTGGTGCAGACAAAGTTTAGGACGATTGCGAGGAAGGGAGGCCCTGGCGTGAATCGTGGACTGCGCATGGCGGCGCTATTGCCGCTGTTTCTGACGAGTTTTTGTCTGCGGGCGCAAACGCCGCAGCTCTCCGCTGCTCCGTCTGTTGATGCTTCGTCTGCCGCCGCGCCGCCTGCCGATCCGCAACTGAAGCAGAATCCGCTGGAGGTGCTGCGCAACTTTGAGCCGCCCGCCAACGAAGAGTACCGTTTGGGCCGAGGCGACGAAATTACGGTGGACTTTGCCGGAAGGCCCGACCTGCAAGCCAAATTAGTTGTCGGACCGGACGGCCGCATCTCTCTGCCGCTGGCCGGCGACATCGCCGTCGACGGACTGACGCGCCCCGAGGCCAGCAAGGCTATTGTGACGGCGCTATCGAGCTATTACAGCAATATTGCCGCGCAGGTAACCGTCACCAAGTACACCGCTAATCGCGTGCTGGTGCTGGGCGCGGTAACTAAGCCTGGCGAGGTCATCTTCAGCGGCACGCCCACATTGCTGGGGGCGCTGACGCAAAGCGGCCTTTCTACGGGACAGAACAAACCCGCCGAAATTCCCGAGCGCTGCGCCATCTATCGCGGTAGCGATCAGGTGGTATGGGTCGAGCTTCGACAACTGATCGAGTCTGGCAATACGCTGGCTGACCTGCGTCTGCGCCGCGACGATGTGATTTACGTGCCCAGCTTGTCGGAGCGCTTCGTCTCCGTGCTGGGCGAGGTTCAGCATCCGGGCGCGGTGCCGTTGACCACCAACTCGACGCTGGCCGGCGTGCTGGCCGACGCCGGCGGCTTGACCGATCAGGCCGGCAACAACGCGCACATTCAGCTTATCGATCCGACGACGGGCAAATCGCGGGTGCTTACCTTCAAGGACGCGCTTAATCCCGTCAAGGCGCGCGAGATTACGCTGCGGCCGGGCGAAATTATTTTTGTGCCGAAGACCGGCTTTGCCCGCGCCACCTACGTCATGCAACGGCTGAACCCGCTCTTCTCGCTCAGCTCGCTGGCTTATCTGGGGGCGGTGCTATGAATCGCAGACAGGATGCGCTTTCCTCTGCCGAGGCTTTTCGCTTGACCGACGGTTCTTCGGCTCCAGCGGCGGCTCCGCAAGGTTTTACGGTTCCAAGCGCGGAGCCGCCGGTCTTCCGCTTCGACCTTATGCGCGGCTTGCAGATGCACCGTCGCTTGGTTTGGGGCTTTGCCTTGGCCGGAGTAATTTTGGCTGTAGCTTACGCCGCTAAAAACTGGTCGATTTATACCGCGCAGAGTTTTGTCTATATTCAGCCGACGCCGACGCGCGTGCTTGAGGGCGCGGCGCCCATGCACTGGCCCTATAACTACGACCCGGCGACCTACGATTCGTATCTGCAGCAGCAATTGCTGAGCATGACCCGCCAGGATGTTTTGACCAGCGCCGTGCATAAGCTGGATGGCGTCTGGCAGCGTGGCGGCGAGAGCGAACAGAGTGCCGCCGACCGGCTGAAGGGGGCCGTCGAAGTGGCGCGCGTGGGCACCAGCTATCAGGTTTCCGTCACCGCGCACGCCTCCAATCCCGATACCGCCGCCGCCGCGGCCAATGCCGTGGCCAACAGCTATATTGAAAACACCGCGCACGAGCAGAAGATCGGCGATTCGTCGCGGCTGGCCATGCTGCACGACGAGCGCGACCGGGTGAAGAAAGAACTGGACGACGACCGCTCCGAGCAGGCATCGCTGAATGCGCAACTGGGTGTGGCCGGCATTGGCGCGGTGGCGCCGGTGCATTACGACGACGACATTGCCCGGATGCACGATGAGTTGGTGAAAGCCCGCGCCGATCACGACGAGGCCGCGGCGCGTTTGACCGCGCTGAGCGTTTCGCGCGGAGGTACATCGGCGCTGGACGCGCAGGCCGATCAGGCCATCGCCACCGACGCCGGATTGTCGAGCCTGAAGAATTCGCTGCAACAGCGCCGCGCGGTGCTGGTTTCGCAGATGGCCAACCTTACGCCGAACCATCCGCAGTACAAGCAGGATGCGGCCGAGTTGTCGCAGATCGACGGCGCGCTGGATTCGGCGAGCAATAATTTGCGCGCCAAGACCGCGACGCGCATTGAAGGTCAGCTTCGCGCCGACCTGGATCGCACCGCCAGCGTTGAGTCGCGGCTGAACGGACAGATTGCGCAGATGACCCATACCGCGGCCGGCGCGACGCCCAAGCTGCAGCGGGCCAATGATCTGGCCAACGACATTACGCGGCTGCAAACCCGCTACGCTACAGTCGACGAGCAGTTGCAGAACATGGCGCTGGAAGATAGCGCTCCCGGCACGGCCCATCTGGCCGCCGCCGCCGCCGCGCCCGCGCATCCTTCCGTGGCCGGCGTGATACGCAACGCCGTGGCGATTCTGATTCTATTTTTGCTGCTGGGCGTGAGCATCGCGCTCATTGCGCAAAAGATGGACCCGCGAATTTACGTCGCCTCAGACGTGGAAAATCTGTTGGGCCTTGCGCCGATGGCGCTGCTGCCGGATTTCGACGAAGTTTCAGAAGCGGTGGCCGGCGAACATCTGCTGCGGCTGACCGCGGGCATCGAATACGCCGCCAAGGAAGGCGACGTGCGGAATTACGTCTTTACGGGAACCGGCTCTGGAGCGGGCGTGACCACTCTGGCCAACCGCGTGAAAGAGTTGCTGGCGCCGATGGGCCGGAGCGCTGAAATCCTTAGCTCGGCCGAGGCTGCGATGGGCAACGAAATTCGCGCCACGCAGTCGGTCTCGCATTCGACCGCGCTGTTGCATCCGGTGGCGGAAACCGCCGAGGCCAAGCGGGCAAAAGTGTTTTTAACTGACGCCGCGCCGCTGACCGTTTCGGCCGAGACCGAGTACCTGTCGCGCTTTGCCGATTGCATCATCGTGGTGATCGAGTCGGGCGTAACCACGCGCGCGCAACTGCGCGCCACCGCCGACCGCCTGCAACGGCTCGATGCCGCGGCTGTCGGTTTTGTGCTGAACCGCGTGAGCCTGACCAAGGCCGACCCTGCCTTTCGCCGCGCGATCGGCGAGACGGAAAACCACGTGCGCTCACAGGAGCGGCGGCCGATTCACAGCCGCTCCGTTCCTTCGGCTTCTTCGGCAACGCCGACGTGGACCGGCGCGGAGTTGAAGCAGCCGCAGCCTGCCGCCAGCCAGCTTTCGCCATACTCCGTGCCGCCGGCCCGTTCGGTTCAGCCAGTTCATGAGGAACCGTCGGTTCAAGTTGCTTCGGCTGCCGCGCCGGTTGCGTCTCCCGTGCCGCAAGCTCCTGCTCAGCCTCCCGTCCAATCCGAGGAGCAGACTCCCTGGTGGCTCGTTGAGCAGCCTGTCCACTCCGATGCGCCCCTTGCCGCGCCCGGTAAAGCACGGATCGGAAACTGGGATGAGATGATCGCGGGCACAAACAAACCGCCCGCAACTGCCAACTTTCCCACTGTTGCCCCGCGTGCCGTTGCTGCCGCGCCGCCGGTCATTACGCAGGAAGAGAGTGCCCAGGCTGTTCACTCGCGGTTGAGCGGACTGCGGAATCTTGCTTTTACTCTCAAGCCCAAGGCACCGGGCGAGGCCGGAGAAGGCGAGAGCACCGCTGCGCAACTGGTGACCGAAGCGGCTGCGGTCGAAAGCACAATTGCTTCGCGGGAGCCGGTTTCGCTTTTCGCCGCGCCGCAAAAAACTTCGCGTCCCGCGCCTGCGCCTCTGCGCTATTCGGTTCCTGTCGCGCCGGCTTCAGTTGAGCCCGTTTCTGTTGCTCCGGTTGCCGACGTCAATTCAGCTTCGCGTGAGGTGACCGTCGCGCCGGAGATTCTGCCGCCTCAGCCGCTGGAAGCGACGCTGCGCGACTTTCCCGATACGGTGCTGACGCTGCCCTCGCAGCATGGTCAATACCGGCGCAAGCGCTAACATCGCTTCTTTTAAAATCAGTCGGCGTGATATTCGCCGATGAGCCGATCGACCAGTGCCGTCAGCGTTTCGCCGGTGCGGACGAGCGCAAAGCCGTTCGTCGCAGAGTCCCAATCGAGCTTGAAGCTGGTGGCCAGCGCCGAGATCCAGATCTGGTGCACGGGCGCGTTGGGTGTAATCACAAAGCGCGTTCCCGGTTCCTCGAAAAGAACATTCAAAACTCCACCCTGTTCCTCGACCTCGAAGGCGGCCTGCTCGTCTTCTTCGCGCGCGATCAAGTGGCGTTTGAGCGCATCGAGAGCCGCATCGGCGGCGCGGCGGAATTCCTGCTCGTCCGGCATGGAAACAGTGTAGCGCCTGGCCTCAAAGCGTGGAGAAGAAATGATCTGGCAGTACGGAGGTAAGGGGAAAATGTCTTGAAATTGGACAAAAGCCGGTTTGAAAGATTAAAGCCACGCACCTTTTTCGCCGATGAAATAAGACGAGAGGCGAAGCATGGAAATCGCTCCCATCTCCGGAATCCGGTTGGTGACTCCCGTGAAGACTGCCGCGCGGGGGCTGCGTCCGCCCGCGATCTTTGAGATTGACGGCGTGGCCAAGGCTGGCGACGATGCGGGCAAGAAGAACAGCAGAAAGGCCGCCGGCACCGAGGAAGACGAGGACGAGGAATTGCTGCTCGCCGACGATGAGGAAGAGGCGCACAGCTTTAAGGCCGAGAGCTCGAGCTTTGACGATGCGCCCGCCAGCAAGGTCGATTACTTCGCATAGATTCAAGCCAGAAGACAAATAAAAAGGGACCGGAAAATCCGGTCCCTTTTTTGCGTAATAAGGAATGGCTTAGGCGTTGGCGGCCTGACGCAATCCTATTACGGCTTCGGCGGAGTCGCCTTCGGCCAGACGGATAAGCCGGTGCAGATAGGCGCGCGAGATTTGCAGGCTGCGCGCGGCCAGGGTTTTGTTGCCGTTGTTCTCGCGCACGGCGCTGACGGCTAGCTTGACCTTGTAGTCGCGAAGCTGACGCTCGAAGGAGCTCGACGACTGGTAATCGGCAATGTCGACCACTTCGTCAAAGTTTGCTGCCGCTTCCTCGTGTTCCGCCGGAGCAAGATTCAGGTCTTCGGCGCGAACCATGCGGCCGGGGGCCAGAATGATGGCGCGCTGTATGATGTTTTCCAGCTCGCGAACGTTGCCGGGCCAGTGGTAGGCCTGGAGCGCTTCAACCGCTTCGGGTTCGATTGCGTCCATCGGCTTTTGGAAAGTTTCCGAGTAGTGGCGGAGGAAGTGCCGCGCGATCAGCGGAATGTCTTCTACCCGATCCTGTAGCGCCGGCGACTCGATGCTCATCACGTTGATGCGGTAGTAGAGGTCCTGGCGGAATTTGCCCTCGGCGACCAGTTTTGCCAAATCGCGGTTGGTGGCGAAGATCAGCCGGGCGCGGAGCGGAACCAGACGGCTGGAACCGAGGCGGTTGAACTCCATCTGCTGCAAGACGCGCAGTAGCTTGACCTGGGTGAACATGCTCAGTTCGCCGATTTCGTCGAGGAAGAGCGTGCCGTCGGCTGCCTGTTCGAAGTAGCCTTCGCGCGCGCCCACCGTGCCGGTGAAGGCGCCCTTTTCGTGGCCGAAAAGCTCGGCTTCGATCAGGGTTTCGGGAATGGCGCCGCAGGAGACGGCGACAAAAGGCTTGTTGGCGCGGGAGCCGAGATTGTGAATGGCGCGNNTGCCGCTTTCGCCGGTGACCAGTACGGTGGCGTTGAGGTTGGTTACGCTGCGCACCAGTTGATAGACGCGCTGCATGGCGGGGCTGGCGCCGATGATGCGGTCGCAGCCGGCGGGCTCTTCCATGCGCTGCTGCGCGTTGTAGAGCTTTTTCTTTAGCGCCGAGGTTTCATAGGCTCGGCTGAGCATGGTCTTCAGGT
>PMHC01000142.1 GCA_003156495.1 Acidobacteriaceae bacterium | reverse complement strand
TGGCGTGGATGGTGGTCATCGAACCTTCGTGGCCGGTGTTCATGGCCTGCAGCATATCGAAGGCCTCTTCGCCGCGCACCTCGCCGATGATAATCCGGTCAGGGCGCATACGCAGGCTATTAATCAGCAGTTGCCGCTGCCGGATCGCGCCCTTGCCCTCGACGTTGGGCGGCCGCGTCTCCAGCCGTACGATATTTTCCTGCGCCAACCGCAACTCGGCGGCGTCTTCGATCGTCACCAGCCGCTCGTTATTCGGGATGTACTGCGACAGAATGTTCAGAAAAGTTGTTTTGCCGGCGCCGGTGCCGCCCGAAACCAGAATGCTGATGCGCGCCCGCACCGCCGACGAAAGCAGCTCCATCATCTCCGGCGAAATGCTCTTCAACTGCACCAGTTGGTTGGCGGCCAGCGGGCCGGTGCCGAAACGGCGGATCGAAAGCGAAGGACCGTCGAGCGCCAGCGGCGGAATGACGGCGTTGACGCGCGAGCCGTCGGGCAGTCGCGCATCGACCATCGGCGAAGATTCGTCCACGCGGCGGCCGACCCGCGAAACGATCCGGTCGATGATCTGCATTAGATGCCGATCGTCGCGAAAGGAGGTATTCACCTTCTGCAGCAGTCCGCCTTTTTCCACAAAAACGTGATCTTTGCCGTTGACCAGAATATCGGAGATTTTCGGGTCGCGCAGCAGCGGCTCCAGCGGTCCCAGCCCGAAGACCTCGTCCAGCAAGTCGGCGTGGATACGTTCCTGCTCGTCAAAGTTCAGCGGCACCCGCTGCTCGGCCATGATCTCTTTAACCAAGCCGGAGACCGCCTGCCGCGCCTGCGTGTTGTTCACGCGCGACAGCTTCTCCAGATCGAGCCGGGAAATCAGAGCCTTGTGAATCTCCGCTTTGTAGCTTTCAAAATTCAGCAGTTCCACGTTTGTCCTTTTTCTGGCGATCAGCTCCGCCTGGCAACCACACCCGCCTTCGCCCGTTTAGCGGAAGAGCCGGAAGCCCTTCTTCTTGGGCTCTTCTTCTTGCTGCCCCAGCGCCGCCTTGGCCATGCGCCGAATTTCGTGCGCCAGAGGCGAATCGGCCAGCACCAACGGCGTAGCGTCAATCTGCATCTTTTTCACCGAAGCATAATCGTTGGGAATCTTCCACTGCGCCGGCTTGGTCAACGCCTTGGCGATCTGATCCTCGGTCACGCCCAGCCCCCGCGACTCGAAGCGGTTAATCACGACTTCCAACTTGGGCGCGACGCCAGAGAAAAACTGCGTGATGAGCCGGTTGGAATTGCGCAGCTCGGGAATGCTGGCCTGCGTCACCAGATAAACCGAAGTGGCGTTTTTGAAGGCCGCCGTGCTCATCAGATCCAGCCGCGAGCCCAGGTCCACAACCACGTTATCGAACTCCTCTTGCGCAACCTTTAGCAAACGGTCGATCGCCTCGTCGCTCGACTGAAAGGGAACGAAGCGTCCCGGCGCCGCCAGCACCGACAGGCCGGAGCTGTGCTTGACCAGCAGTTGCGCCAAAAACTGCGCGTCCAGCCGCTCGGCCGCCTGCAGCGCGTCGATGGCCGAAAACTCCGCCACGATGCCCATATTCAGCGCCGCATCGCCCAGCGGCAAATCCAGATCGATCAGCAATGTTTTTTGGTCGGAGAACTCCTGGGCCAGCGCCACGGCAAAGTTGCAGGCCAGCGTGGTTGCGCCCGCGCCACCCTTGGCGCTCATAAAGGCCAGCATATTGCTCGCCGTCTGCCGGTCGGCGCGCCGCGTCGGCCGCCGCGCCGCCGCCCGCGTCAGAGCTTCCGTAATCTCCTCGGGAACAAAGGGCACCGTCAAAAATTCCCGCGCCCCGGCGCGCATGCAGCGCACCAGCAGCTCCGGGTCGGCGCTCTCCGAGTAAACCATCACCGTCGCCACGCCGCTCGATCCAATGCTTTCCACCAAACCCAGCGCGCACTCCGGATCGCTGTCCAGCTCGATGATGATGACGTCGTACTTCTCCTCGAGCATCCGCGGCACATCGCTCAGCTCCGGCGGATAGCTGGAAAATTCGCAGATTCCGTTTCCGCCCTTGCTACCCAGCAGTTGCACGGCCGTCGCGCGGCGCTCCTCGTTGGGGCCGATCAGAGCCACGGAAAGCGGCCGGCCGCCGTACGATTCCGGGCAAGGCGTCACCAGATGCGGGGCAGCCAGGTGCGGAGCGGCATTGGCCGCCGTGTTGTGCGAGCTCTTGAATACCGGGTGCCGGGGCAGCTCAGGCAGCTCTTCCGCCGCCAATTCGTATTTCGGTTGTTGCCAACTAGACATCTTTGCCTTCCATCAATGCATAAAGAATGAAATCAGTGTCCCGACCGCAATAGCCGGCGCGTAGGGCATCTTGCGCCGCCGGGGATTGCTCAATACCGCTTCGCCGTTTTCTTGCGCGCCGAAGAGCAACTCGCCGGTATGTTGAAAAAGCTCCTTCAGAAAACCGCTCCAGGTCGCCCAACCTAGCGCCATCGCGCCGCCGGCCAACCCGGTCATCACGAACGCCAACAGCAGTTGGTGTGGCCCGATCCAGGCTCCGATCGCCGTGAACAGCTTCACGTCGCCGGCGCCCATTCCACCCATCCAAAAAAGTGAGCCGAAGATCACCAGACCCAGCGCCGCGCCTCCTAAGCTCTGCCCGGCGCCATGCCAGCCGTAAAGATAACTTGAAACCGCAATTCCCAGGGCGAGAAACGGAAGCACCAGCCAATTCGGAATCCGACGGCTGCGCAGATCCGTGAAGGTCGCCACAGCGAGCACGGCCAGCGTCGGCCACCAGGCGAACGAGNNTGCGCAGATCCGTGAAGGTCGCAACCCCCACCACTACCACCATCGGCCACCAGGCAAATGAGTGCACCATTTCTGCTCTCGCTCCTTCCGGCGAACCGGAACGATAAGGTTCACAGCAATTGGCCCACCAAACTCTATCGGCACAAATTACCTTTAAATTCAAAGAGTTAATTGTCTCGTCCCGAGTCAGGTGTACACGAATGTTTACGCATCGCCCGCCCCTTGGACAGCGTTGTTTACACTTGGCGCACTCTCCGTGCCTTAATTTGCCACACGGCGAAAGCCGTCCTTATTAAACTACGCCGTAACCCTATGTCTAATTGGGCAATAAACCGATTTCCACACCTGCAAATTACCTGCGTCATGAAATTACATCCGTACCGCATCCCTTTAACTGCACCCATATTAGTGCAGAAAAATCTCGCCCCGCCCCCCCGCCTTCACTCTCCTGTATTCTGTTGAAACAGGTCCAGGCATCACTTTAGTTACCCCCTCACCAATTCGGGACAAACAGCTCCGGCCACAAAAGCCGCTCCAAAAGTGCGGTCGCTTTCTGTAGAGGCCGGATTTCCTTTTCCGCTTAGCTTTGGTTTTCTTCGGGTTTCTTGGGGTTAACTTAGTTTTTTTCCTTCACAGCCCCGCCCTCGAACTTCGCTCGGCTCTCACTGCATTTCTTATCGACACCAACGCCCTCCCGCGCCCGGACCAAGGTCTCACCGGACTAGCACGAAAGGGGAATGGCAGCCGCTCAGACGATTGCGGATGATGAGGTTACAGCCAATCACCCCCATGAACGGCTTCTTGGAATCAGCGATATGGTAGATCGCTACGCATGACAAGAATTGGACTGTTTTCTGAAGATCGTACTTTGCATCCGCTTCTCTCTTCGGCTCTGGGCACGGACTTCGAAGTTCTGCTCGGCTCCAGTGCAAAAGAGATGAATGAGTGGGTCGCGGCCGGCCGCTGCGACGTCATGATTCTGGA
>PMHC01000166.1 GCA_003156495.1 Acidobacteriaceae bacterium | reverse complement strand
AGTACGGCGCCGTCACCGGCCGGCCGCGCCGTTGCGGATGGCTCGACATTCCGCTGTTGCGCTACTCCAACCATGTCAACAGCGCCGAGTGGCTGGTCATCACCAAGCTCGACGTGCTCGATGAGCTCGACGAGATTCCCATCTGCACCGGCTACGAAATCGGCGGCAAAATCACCGACGAAATTCCGGCCGACGTCGAGGGGTTGGAATCGATCAAGCCGGTCTACACCAAGCTCAAGGGCTGGCGGCAATCGACGGTCGGCATTACCGAGTACGAAAAGCTGCCCCAGGCGGCACGCGACTACCTGGCCTTCCAGGAGCGCGAAAGCGGCGCCAAGGTCGGCATGATTTCGACCGGTCCGGAGCGCAATCAGACGATCGTGCTGCCGGAGTTCGCCGCGGCGCTCGACCACATGAAGGCATAGACGGCCGGGGCTCGCCGCGCATTCTGCGAGCCCCAACCCCCTCCAGGCTTACGCCACCTCGCGTCCTTCCGTCTAACCTCTATGGGACCGATTTGACCCTGCCCGAGGTGAGAAACGAAAAAACCTTCAGCGCATCGTGTGGGAAATTTATTTGACCGGAGCGCCATGGCGGGACTACCGTGGACGCGTATGACGGGTTCTACAATGATTTGTCGCAATCTCGCCCGCCGCGGAATGAAAGTTCTGCCGGCGGCTGCCATGTTCCTCGCGCTTGCGGCCTGGGCGATCCCGCTTCACGCCGGAATGCTTTTAGCGCCTAAGCACGAGAACCATCATGTGATCGACCGGCTCGAAGAGCAGTGGTGCGACGCCGTTCTGACCGCGAATTTAAAAGAGATGGACACGCTCTTATCCAGCGACTACATCGCCATTACAACCTCCGGCACGCTGCAAACCAAAGCCGAAGCGCTCGAAGACATGCGCTCCGGCCGAGTGCACTTTACCTCGATCAATGTCACCGACCGCAAAGTGCGCTTTTACGGCAATACGGCGGTGGTAACCTCGCTGGCCGAAATGGAAGCAACGACGCCCGACGGGCCCATAACCGGCACCTTCCGCTCCACGCGCGTCTATGTGCGCAACCCGCAGGGCTACTGGAAGATCGTCAGCTTCGAGGCCAACCGCGTCCACGAGTCAGGCTCGCACAAAAAGAACGAGTCCCACTAGCTCCGTAGCAGCTTGAACTTACGCCATAGCGGGTGCCCCCGGTCTCGTTTCTGAGACCGGGGAACCACGACGCCAAGAATCGGAATGATCCGGTCACGGTACCAGCGCATTTTCACTGATGGTGTAGTAAAAATTTGGGTGCCCCATTCTAGCCGCGCTCTTTGCGGGCAAGGGTGGGGTTCAAGTCAATCAACGCTAGCCCTTCTTCACATCGCCCTCGTCGTCATCCTGCACCGTGGCCAACTTTTCCAACTGATTGCGCCAGTTGAGCGACTCGATAAAAGCGCTCGAATCGCGCCAGCCGGGCTCGACGATCACGTGAATCTCGAGATAAACCTGCGTGCCCACCAGTGACTCGATCTTGCGCCGCGCGCCGCTGCCGATGGCCTTGAGCTTGGAGCCACCCTTACCGATCAAAATCGCTTTTTGCCCGTCGCGCTCGCAATAAATCACCGCGCTAATCCGCGTTACCGGCTTTCTGGCCTTGGGCGCGGGCTCCTCAAATTGCTCGATGATGACGGCCGAGGCATAGGGAACCTCCTCGCCGGTCTCGATCAAAATGCTCTCGCGGATCAGTTCCGCGGCCATAAAGCGCAACGGCTGGTCGGTGTACTGGTCTTTGGGAAAATAGCGCTCGCCCGCGGGCAGGGCTTCGACGATTTTGCTCAGCAGCAGGTCGAGACCATCGCGTTTAAGGGCGCTGATCGGTAGAATCTGGGCGAAGTTGTAGCGGCCGGTAAGCGAGGTAATCAGCGGCAGCAACTGCTCCTTGCGCACCAGATCCACCTTGGTCAGAACCAGAAAAACCGGGCAATCGAGATCGTGGATCAGCGTAAAAAGAAATTCGTCCTCGCTCGCCCAGACGCCGCGGGCGCCTTTTTCCTTTGGTCGCGCATCCGTGGCTGGTTCGCCGAGTTGAACCCTGCGCGTCGCATCCATCAGCACCAGCACCAGGTCGCGGGTTTCCAGCGCCTCCTGAACCTCCTGCAACATGCGGCGGTCCAATTCGGAGCCGGGCTTGTGAACGCCTGGCGTATCGACAAAAACAATCTGCGCGGCCTGCTGCTTGCCCTTGATCGCTGGCACTTCGACCACTCCGGCAATGCGGTTGCGCGTGGTCTGCGGCTTGGCCGTCACAATGGCGACCTTTTCGCCCGTCAGAGCGTTTAGCAGCGTGCTTTTGCCCGCGTTCGGGCGACCGAGAATGGCGACGAATCCTGATTTCACTGGCTTCACACTCCTTTCAGCATTATCGCGGATTGCGCGCCGCCCCGCTGATAAGATGAGCGCATGACCCCGGAAGGCGAAACCGCACGGCTGCTTCTGCGGCCGCTCGCGCTGGCCGACGCCGCGCAGTTTCAGCAACTGTTTCCGCGCTGGGAGGTTGTGCGCTACCTGCTCGACATCGTGCCCTGGCCCTATCCGGCCGATGGCGCATTGCGCTTTATTCGCGACGCGGCGCTGCCGGCCGTAGCGCGCGGCGACGCCTGGCACTGGACGCTGCGCCTGAAAAACCAGCCGGAACAGATCATCGGCCACCTCGACCTGCGTCGTGGCCGCGAAGACAATCGCGGCTTCTGGATCGGGCTTCCCTGGCAGAATCGCGGTCTGATGAGCGAGGCCTGCCTCTGGAGCAACGATTTCTGGTTCGACGAACTGGGCTTTAAAACGATGCGCGTCTCCAAAGCCGCGGCCAACGCCGCCTCGCGCCGCATTTCAGAAAAGTTGGGAATGCGGCTCGTCTGCACCATCGAAAAAAATTACGTCAGCGGCCGGCTACCCACCGAAATCTGGGAGATTACCGCCGACGAGTGGCGAAGCTGGAAGGCTGCGCACCTCTGATCGATTCTTATCGCGTCTCTGATTAAGTTTTAGTCTTGAAAGGGCACGAGTTTGCTCGTGCCGAAACGAGCAATAAAGTCGAGAACTTTAGAGCAAATCGCCTGTAAATGTAGCGTAGTTTTGAAGGGGCACGGCTT
>PMHC01000207.1 GCA_003156495.1 Acidobacteriaceae bacterium | reverse complement strand
GGCCAGACCAAGGGCAAGCTCAATTCCGACATTTCAGGAACGGTTCAGGCCTTTGTCAACGAGCGTCTGGCGATGTATCTCGAACAGAATCCGCCGGTCGCCAAGCGCATCATCAACAAGGCGATTGAAGCGTCGCGCGCGCGAGAGGCGGCGCGCAAGGCTCGCGATCTGACGCGCCGTAAGGGCGCGATTGACAGCGGCGGGCTGCCGGGCAAGCTGGCCGATTGCAGCGAGCGCAATCCCGAACATTGCGAAATCTATCTGGTCGAGGGCGAGTCGGCCGGCGGCACCGCCAAGCAGGGNNAACGTGGAAAAAGCGCGCTACGACAAGATGCTCAGCCACGAAGAAATCCGCGCCATGATTACCGCCTTCGGCTGCGGCATCGGCAAGGAAGATTTCGACATCTCGAAGCTGCGCTACGGCAAGATCATTCTGATGACCGATGCCGATGTGGACGGTTCGCATATCCGTACGCTGCTGCTGACTTTCTTCTTCCGCCACATGCCGGAGCTGATTAAGCGCGGCAACATCTGCATCGCGCAGCCGCCGCTGTTCAAGATCAAGAAGGGGCGCTTCGAGCAGTACATCAAGAACGAGCGCGAGTTCGTCAAGGTGATGGTTCACCGCGCCTGCGAGGGCATGATCGTCAGCCACGGCGAGAACGCCAGCCGCATTGACGGCGACGATCTGATGCGCTTTATGGGAACGCTGAACGAGTATCTCGGTTTCGCCGAGAAGGTCGATAAGCGCATCCGCAACGAGAAGCTCACCGAGATGCTGGCCCGCACGGAGCTGACCCATCGCACCGATTTTGTCTCGACCGAAGGCGGCGGAATTCCGGAAAAGCTGGTGGCGATTCATGCCTATTTGGTCGAGAAGGCGGAAGAATTCCAGATTCAGGTCTCCGATCCGGTTGAGGACGAAGAGCACCACACCTGGTCGATCAAATTCATCGACGTGCAGGGCGCCCCGCGCTCGGTCAATTGGACGCTGGCTTCCAGCCCCGAGTTCCGTCAGATGATGGCCAAATACTCGCTCATCAAGGAGTATTTAGAACCGCCCTTTATCGTCGAATACGTGAACAAGGCGGCTATAAAGGCCGGGAAAGAAAAAATCGCGGAGCAAGCGGCCGAAGTTGCCGAAGGGGCCGAGGTAGCCGAGGGGCCGGAAGAAGAGCCAGCAGTCAAAACGCCGGTTCGCGCTTCCGCCTTGCGGGAGCCGGTCGAAAAGCAGACCGCGCGCGAGCTCTTCTCCTACATCGTCGAGCAAGGTAAAAAAGAGTACCAGGTGCAGCGCTACAAAGGGCTGGGCGAAATGGCCGCCGAGCAGTTATGGGAAACCACCATGGACCCCGAGCGCCGCACGCTGCTCGTCGTACGGCTCGAGGACTATGCGGAAACCGACGCCATCTTTACCACGCTGATGGGTGAAGACGTCGAGCAGCGCCGCAAATTTATCGAAGACAACGCGCTCGACGTGAAGAACCTGGACATCTAGCGCTTCTACCCCACCCTAGCCGCAAAGAGCAAGAACGCGGCTAGAATGGGGCACCTATATTTCCACTGCACTATCGGTGAAAAGGCTCTAAATTTTACGAACGCACTGGAATGCAAATGGGGGAGACGGCAATCGCCGGCTCCCCCGTTTGCGTTTCAATAAAAATGCGCTCTATTGCACGGTTTTGGCTTTCTCGATCTGATCCAGCATTTCTTTCTCGAATTCGGCGTAGGTCTTTGCTTCGTCGTAACCGTTCTTGACCCAGCGCCAGTTTCCCTTCGCATCGATGATCCAGGCGCGCGGAACGAAGTGTTTGATCTCTTCGCTATAAGAGAAGGCGGCCAGCACGGGGAAGGTATATTTCTGCTGCTGCATGAAAGGGAGCACCTCGCCGGGGTTTTCGTCGACGTTGAAGCTGAGAATGACAAGATCCTTGCGGTCTTTTACTTTCTCGTAGAACTTTTGCAATTGCAGGTCTTGCATGCGGCAGGGACCGCACCATGTGGCCCAGGAGACGATCAGCACGACCTTGCCCTGAAGATCTTTTTGCCGCCAGGTTTTACCGGCAAAATCCGAAAGTTCGAAAGACGGCATCTTCGTTTCCACCGGCTTCCAATCGCTTTCCGGCTGCTTGGCGGCGGCTTTTTTAGCGTCAGCCGCGGAGCCAGCCGTCGGGGCGGCGTTCGTTCCCTTCTCCGGTGCAGGCTTTGCCGCTTCCGCGCTTGCGGGAGGATTCCAGGCAGCCCAGGCGGCTTCCGTGCCGCCCTGCGCGGTCCAAAGCGCGTGGAAGTCGGTCGTCAGGTCGTCGCGCAGAATGCCCTGATGATACTCGGGCGCCTCGCGGCGGTTATCGAGCGCGAGCCGATAGTAAACCAGCGCATCGAGAGGACGTTTGTCGAGGGCCGCGAAATGGGCGCGGTTGGTCCAATACTGTTCGAGCGCGCCTTCATCCTCCGGCGGAGCCTCTTCAACGGCGGCACGGAATTTGAGCGCCTCGTCGGGCTTGCCCGCCAGCGCAGCGGCCTTCAGAATCATTCCGATGATTTCGCGATCTTCTCTGGCTTGAAATTTTTTGAAGCGCTTCAGGTCTTTTTCTGAGATGTCACTTTGCCAATCCACTTTGGTGTGGCCGCCGTCTTTATAGGTCGAAGTACCCTTCAGTATTTCGAGGGCGCGTTCGGGCTCCCAGCCATGATCGAGCAGGAAACCGGAAAGATAGCTGGGCCCAAACGACAGTATGCCTAATCCGCCGTATTCGTCATTCGCCTTAATATAGCGGTCCAAGGCCGCCAGACCATCTTCCTTGGAGATATATTCGTCTTCCCTCGCTATCGTGAAAAATTCGCTTCGTTGCGCGAATACATCGTCGGGAAAATCACGAATGATTTTTTTTATGACCTCGACGTTGGCGCTTTCATAGGCCTTCCAGGCGGCGGCATCCTTTTGCCCGTCGGGGCGCGGATGCTCCTTATTGAACTGTTTCCATAATTTGCTTTCGGCTACCCCAGAATGCGGAAAATCGCGCGCGACAGCATCTTGCATGAGATCCAACTCTTCATTGGAAGCGCCGCTTAGCTTGTAACCCGCGATCAAAAAGCTCCGCCACTCAACGTCGCCGTTGGGCACAAGCGTTTCAAGCCGCTTCAAATCCTGTTTGATTTGCGCGCGCAGTGCTGCGTGCTCGCTGGGCGGGCGGGTAAGAAATTCGCGCTGCCAGAGGATCTGGTAATCTTCAAGCCGCTTAGGATCGGTTTCTATTTCAAGCGCCGCGCGCAAGGCAACGGCGGTTTTGGCCACGAGAGGAAGATCCTTCTGCAACCTGAAATTTTCGACTTGAATTTCATAGGAATTGGAAACCGTCCATGTCGGGCAAAGGGAGTAGAAGCTTTCGAGATTCTCTTTCATCTTTGCTTCGTCGGCGAATTTTCCTCGCCAATAGATGGTCGTGAGCTCGTGCGCGGGCCAGGGAAAGTTTGGCGCCTTGGCCTTGGCGGCTTCCATGAGGCGGATTACTTCAGGCATGTCTTTGCCGTCGAGAATTTTGCCGGCCAGCAGCAGGGCCAGCGCATCGTCGGGATGCTCATGGGCGTTTTTTACCCAGCGGTCGCGCAGCGCGTCAAAGGCGGCTTTGGCGTCTGGCTGAGAAGAATACTGAACTAAGTTCATCTGCTGCACATAGAGCGAATACTCGCGCGGATATTTCGCCAACAGATCGCCGATCACTTGCCGCTGCAGCGCGTCGCGCTCCTTGAGCTTGAGTTTGACGAGCGAGTCCTGCGAGAGCGTACCGTTGTAAGCCGCGCGCACTTCGGGCGGAGCTTCACAACCGGAGTAGGTAAGAGCGGTTTGTGCATGGGAGTCGATCGATACGCCGGCCAGAATGGCCAAAAGAAACACTCCGGAAATACGCATGGTTATGAATCCTCACTTCCAGAAAACGATGAATGGGTGAATGCAAATATCGAGAGCCAATATACTCCGCAGGCTTTTCAGCTGTTGCCGAGCCAGCTTATTGGCTTATTTGTCAACAAGAGTACGCAATATGGACTACGGCTGTTCCCGAGAAATCAAGAGTTGAATCGGGAAGAGCGGCCACCACGGCGCCGATGCGTAAACGAGCTGCACGAAGAGCGGGAGACCGGCGCGAAATGAGCCTGCGAGCGGAACCATGTGCGTACTATAACACGTAGTACACTGAATGCAAGCAAAAAACTTCGCGATTTTCAGGCCCGAAAAAAGAAAATTCCGGCGCGGGTTTTACTGGCTGCAACGTGCGGAAAAAAGTCAAATGTTTTAGCGAATCCGCAATAAAAGCTTCCGGGGCTGAACAGGCTGCGGAAAAACTCTGGATTTTGGGCCCGCGGGAGAAATACGTCCCTCGGGGCCTAAAGGACGCATTGATTTGATTGAGCTTACGGTACGGCTGAAGCCATGCCCCTTCAAGGCTTTTCCGGNNAGCATGGGTAAAAATGTCAGTCACCGAGCTTTTCGGCTAGCTCGGCCCAGCGGTCAAAGAGGGCGTCATGATCGGCTTTGGCCTGCTTGAGGGCGTCGAGCGAGGCCAAGAGCGCTTCGGGATCGGTGGCGACTTCGGGCGATTCAATGCGCTGCTCGGCTTGGCGAAGGCGGGTGTCGGCCGCTTCGATGCGCGCTTCAATGCC
>PMHC01000291.1 GCA_003156495.1 Acidobacteriaceae bacterium | reverse complement strand
GTCATCATGATTCTCTTCTGTTCATTGATTCCCGGCGGAACGATCTGGCTGACCGGATGGATTATGGAGGGATTTGCCAAGGAGAGCCGTTAAACCGCTCTCCTGACCCCTTTGCCCATGCAGCGTCCTGACTGGCTTCCCAAATACCTACCCGAACTCGACGGCGTGCGCGGGCTGGCGATTCTGACCGTGGTGCTCTATCACTGCCATCCACGCCTGGTGGGCACATGGATGTACGGCGCCAGCCTCTGGGGCTGGGCGGGCGTCATTCCCTTCTTCATTCTCAGCGGATTTCTGATTACTTCAATCCTGCTGAGGACGATCGATCGGCCGCACTATCTGCACAACTTTCACGCGCGGCGGGCGCTGCGCATCTGGCCGCTCTATCTGCTGCTGCTGGCCACCGTCTACCTGAACGCGCCGTGGTTTGTCGGCGGCAGCATCTGGGAGGCGACCAAGGCCGCGCCGTGGCTAGCTTACTTGTTCTGCGTACAGAACCTTTTCCATCTGACGTTGCCGCCGGCGCTCGGCCCCACCTGGGCGCTGGCCATCGAGGAGCAGTATTACTTCGTCTGGGCTCCGGCGGTGCGCTGGCTCAAGCGGCCGTGGATGCTGGCGCTGGCTCTGAGCGCGGCGCTGGTGGCCTCGCCCGTGGTGCGGCTGGCGCACCCTAGCTGGGTCACGCCCACGCACACGCTCATCCATCTGGACGGCATTGCCTGGGGCAGCCTGATCGCCGTCGGCATCTATTCGCTCAAGCTCTCGCGGCGACTCTGGCTGGCCATCGGGTTGACGGCCTTCGTCGGCGGCATCACGGCGGCGGCGACCGTGGCCGGCGGAACCGCGTTTCTTGATTCGGCGCTGGCCACCGGCTCTGCCGGAGCGGTGCTGGCGCTGATCGTTTCCACCGGCGCGCGCAACCCGGTGAATGCCCTGCTGCGCAGCGCTCCGCTGGCCTTCTACGGAAAAATCAGCTACGGCCTCTACATGACGCACATCGCCATTTTCATCTACTTCGGCTGGTTCGACCGCAAGATGGATGCGTATGGAATGGTGGGCGATCTGGCCGTAGTCGGCTTCCGTCTGGCGGTAACCACGGCCGCGGCCGCGGCGCTCTGGTACGGCTTCGAGTCGAAGATCCTGAAGCTGAAAAAATACTTCTAAAACCGGGCGGGGATAGAGCATTTTCACCAATAGCGTATAGAACTTGAGGATCGCCGAGTTGACGCGAAGATCAGTGAGCGGCAACCTTCGGCACGATTCGCACTCTACAGAATTGGTAAAAATCTCTAAACGGAACGAAGCCAAAGAAACAAGAGAAGAGCTCCCCGATGGGACCTCTTTTTCTTACGCGGAATCGAGCGCAAGGCGGGCTGCATTCGCGCGCCACGACCTTGTTCCAATCAGGTTCGCAGGCCGACTTTGGGAAACGTAAAACGCTCTCCGGCCGCATGTGACTTTAATCACCTATATGGATTTGACACGGCTGCTAGGCTAAATTTGGCACATAAATTCCCCAATGTGAGGTGTACGATGGCAGGAAAAACAACCGGCAAACCTTCGGGCCCAGATCCTCTCGGCCAGGAAATTCCCGGCAAGGTTAAAACAACCGGTAAAATCGCGGACCAGGACGCCCCCAGCCCTGAAATACTCGCCAAAATTAAGACAACCGGCAAACCCTCGGGGCAGGGGCCTCTGAGCCCGGAGATGCTCGCCAAAATGGATGCATATTGGCGGGCGGCGAATTACCTTTCTGTAGGTCAGATCTACCTCAAAGACAATCCCCTGCTGGAGCGGCCGCTGACGCTTGACGACGTGAAGCCTCGCCTGCTCGGCCACTGGGGCACGACCCCGGGATTGAACTTCCTCTATTTGCACTGGAACCGGATCATCCGCGAGCGCGGGCTGAACATGATGTACGTCATCGGCCCCGGCCACGGCGGCCCCGGACTGGTAGCCAACACCTATCTGGAAGGCTCTTATTCGGAGATCTATCCGCACATCGAACAGAACACGGACGGCATCAAGCGATTGTTCCGGCAATTCAGTTGGCCCTACGGCATTCCCAGCCACGTAGCGCCAGAGACGCCCGGCTCGATCCACGAGGGCGGCGAACTGGGCTACTCGCTGGTGCACGCCTACGGCGCGGCCTTCGACAACCCCGATCTGATCGTGGGTTGCGTGGTGGGCGACGGCGAGGCCGAAACCGGACCGCTGGCCGCAAGTTGGCACTCGAATAAATTCCTCAACCCCAAGACCGACGGCGCGGTGCTGCCGGTGCTGCATTTGAATGGCTACAAGATCGCGAATCCGACGCTGCTCTCGCGCATTCCGCAAGAGGAGTTGGAAAGCCTGATGCGCGGCTACGGCTACGAGCCGTACACGATCGAAGGCGACGATCCGGCCACGATGCACCAGCAGGCGGCGGCCATCTTCGACACCATCTTCGATCGCATCGCCGCAATCCAGAAGGCAGCGCGCGAAGAGGGCGAAACCAAGCGGCCGGCCTGGCCAATGCTGATCATGCGCACGCCCAAAGGCTNNTGCGCACGCCCAAGGGCTGGACTGGACCGAAGACGGTCGACGGCAAGCCGATGGAAAACACCTGGCGGGCGCATCAGGTACCGCTCAGCGAGCTGCGCGAAAAACCCGAGCACCTGAAGATGCTCGAAGAGTGGATGCGCAGCTACA
>PMHC01000214.1 GCA_003156495.1 Acidobacteriaceae bacterium | reverse complement strand
AGATCATTATGATGCGAACTTCAGACTCGAGACACTACGCCTGTGCGGCGGGCGCGGCCTTCGGCTTCACCACTTCCTTGCGCGCCGGGGCAAGAATGGCATGCAGGACCGTGCCCTCCATGCGCGGCATGAACTCGACCACGCCGACGCTGCCAATGTCTTGGATCAGCCGATTGATGATGTTGTAGCCCAAGTCGCGGTGAGCCATCTGGCGGCCGCGGAAGCGCAAACTGGCCTTGACCTTGTCGCCGCCGGCCAAAAAGTGCATCGCCTTGTTTTTCTTTGTCTGGTAGTCGTGCTCGTCGACGGTGACCGAGAACTTGACCTCTTTGAGGGCGGTGATTTTCTGTCGTTTACGGGCGGCCCGTTCGCTTTTCTCTTTTTCATAGAGAAAGCGGCCGTAATCTTGAATACGGCAGACCGGGGGTACGGCGTTGGGCGAAACCTCGACCAGATCGAGGCCGCGCTCGCGGGCAATACGCATCGCTTCAAAGGGTTGCAGAATACCTAGCTGCTCTCCGTTTTCGTCGATGACGCGGATTTCGCGGGCACGAATCCGCTCGTTGATGCGGGTAAAAGACTTTGCTGAACGTTTATCGAATGCGATGGCGCTCCTCCAAAAGTGGCGCCTGCCCGGCTTCGACTCAATTCCAAAGCTCCGCGGCGAGGGCCAGCGCACCCTGAGTATAGCATTGCGCCAGCCTCCATGAACAAAGGGTTCCCGGAAGAAATTCGCGCCCCATGCCCGGAATGAACTCCGCAAAACGCCGAATCCATTCCAAACCGGTGCGTTAAGACTACCTGTCGAATGTTGTGGCGCGGTTAAAGCTGCGAAGAAAACCCTGCACGGCTCACCGGAGCGCGGCTTCAAGCGCGTTCTCGGGCGTCAGTCCGCGAACCGCGACCTCAATCATCTGGTTGGCGGGCAGGTTGCCGTCGAGCTCAACCGGAAGGTTGTTTTCGGTTACGGCGGCGGTGCGTTTGCGCGCGGCTAACGCGGGCGGCGTGCGCAGCGTAATGGCGGGCAGCGCGTCGCCGGCAAATTGCAGGCGGTGAACGCGCAGCTTTTCCGCCGCCAGAGCGCGCAGCGCGGCCATGCGCTCCTCAACCGCGGCGAGCGCAACCGGCGCGATCGCGTGCAGCGCCCAAGCGCGGGTCCGCGGCCGCGGCGAAAAAGGAAACAGATGCAGATAGCCGAAGGGCAGCGCGCGCAAAAATTCGAGCGTCTCCTCGAACTCGCGGTCGGTTTCGCCGGGAAAGCCCACCATCACGTCTGCGCCCAAAGTTAACGCCGGCCCGGCAGCGGCCAGCAGCGAAGAGAGCTTTTCGGCATAGTGCCAGGGCCGGTAGCGACGATGCATACGGCGCAGCACGGCGTCGGAACCCGACTGCAAGGGTAGATGCGCGTGGCGGGCCAGCCGCGTGCCGCCGTACTGGCGCAAAAGCGCCAGCAGATCGCCGTCCCAATCCATCGGCTCCACGGAGCTGAGGCGCAGACGCGGCAGGGCGGTGCGCTCGATGATGGCCCGGGCCAGCTCCGACAGCCGCGCCGGCTCACCCGGCCCCGGTTGCAAATCGCGCCCCCAACGGCCGAGATTAATGCCGGAGAGAACCAGTTCGTTGCCGCCGGCGGCGACAAATTTTTCTACCTGCCGCAGCACAGCCGCCGCCGGCAGGCTCTGTGAAGGACCGCGCGTCTGCGGAATCACGCAAAACGAGCAATGATTGCCGCAGCCCTCCTGAATCTTGAAGCTGGGACGCGTTTGCCTGCCGGAGGCCAGCGGCAACTCTTCGATAAACGAATGCGCGAAACGCTCGTCGGCCCAAACCACCACCTGCGGTGGGGCAGATGCGGCTTGCGCCGCCGGAGTGTTGCTGCGATCACGATCCACCTGCGGTGGGGCAGCCACGGCTTGCGCCGCCGAAGTGTCGCTGCAATCGCAAGCCACCTGCGGTGGGGCGGCTGTGGGCGCAATCTGGATCAGATCGAGCGCGATGCGTGAAGCCAGCGCCTTGTGGCTGTTGCCGACAACGGCCGCAACGCCGGAGATTTCGGCAATCTCCGCTGGCGCGCGCTGGGCGTAACAGCCGGTGACGACGATCTTGGCCGCCGGATTCCGCCGGTGGGCGCGGCGAATGAAGGCGCGGGCCGCGCGATCGGCTTCGGCGGTCACGCTGCACGTGTTGACCACGACCAGATCGGCGGCCTCGGCCTGGGCTTCCGCCAGCCCCTGCCCGCGCAGACGGTGCGCCAGCGCCTCGCCGTCGGCGCGCGCGGCGCGGCAGCCAAAATGCTCGATGTGAAAGCCCGCCATCTCTTCCAGTGTAGAGCGCACATCGACCGCCGGCCTGTTTGCGCGAACCGGAAGATGGTTCGCGTTTCGTACGAATCGCGCCGCCAATTTTCAGACCGGCCCACAGAATGACCTGCCGCGAAAACAGGTCAAATGTTTGGAGGATTCGCGCAATATAACTTTCCAGGGCCGAAGCCCGCGTGGATTTTGCCGGGCTTTGCGCGGGGGATAAATCCCCCATAATCGCTAAGGTAAGAGAAAATTGCCTTTAGTTAGCCTGTAATTTGGAAGAATGGATTCCCCTATTTTCCCCGGAGGGTTCGCTGGGTGCGTTGGTGAATTTCCATGAACCGAGTCGATTCCGCTGCTCATTCGAATTTGTAAGATTGGCGGTGATAATCTCTGTTAGTTTCTCTGTTGCACCGGCACGAAGTGTCTCCTGTCTAACGTAGTAGAGAGAATCACCGAGGTAGTTGTAGGTCCATAGACTGTCAGTTGCTGAATCAGGGCTTCCAAGGCGGAGACATCCGTAATAGCTGCCCTCAGGATGAATGATTCGGCTCCGGTCACATGATGGCACTCGAAAATCTCATCTGACGACTGGATTTTCTTCTTGAACCGTATATAGTCCTTCGGCTGCACTATTACGCGAAGATACACATGCAATGGACGCCCGAGCGCCGAGAGATTGAGTTCCGCCCGGTAACCACGAATCGTTCCGCGTTCTTCCAGACGCTTCATTCGCTCAGCAACGGCCGGTGCTGAGAGCTTCAACTTTCGGCCGAGTTCCGCAAATGTTAGCCGAGCATCCTCTTGAAGCAGTTCCAAAAGAGTCCAGTCCGTTGCGTCGATCTTACTCTTCGGATCAAATCTCATTTTGCTATTCTACTTTCGATTCAATTGAATTTCATGCAACATGTTTTAGAACTACTATTTCTTACTTAAACTGGCAATCCTACCATAAGGTCCATGATCGAATCTGTTGCAAAAGGCATCTGGTTGGGTTTCTGCATTGCGGCTCCAGTAGGGCCGATCGGCACTTTGGTATTGAAGAAATCACTCAAATGGGGATTCAGAACCGGGTTGGTCTGCGGAATGGGGGCGGCTCTGGCCGATCTATGTTACGGTCTTGCTGCGTCGGCTGGAGTACGTCTTACATCTGCATATTCGCGTCCTATCGCGGTTGTTGGTGGCTTGCTTCTGCTGTGGCTTGCGTGGAAGTCCTGGCAGGAGCTGCCTCCACAGGAGACGCATAATCTGCCCCAAGAGCATCCACTGCGAAATTTCGCAACAACGTTTCTTCTGACGCTTTCGAACCCAATGACAATTTTGTCTTTTGCAGCTTTGATTGCGAGTTCTGGTAGCCAAACGCCCGAATGGCTTGTTGCCGGAATCTTTGCGGGGTCGATGCTTTGGTGGATCATTCTCAGTGCGGCTTCGTCATGGGCAGCCAGATTTATTGAGATCCGAGGTTTCTTGTTGAACCGCGCTGCCGCGATTACACTCGCGGCATTTGGGATTTGGGCGATCTATAGCAAAGGGCTGAAATAGCCTAACGGCCAATGAGGCGATTCATAGAAGTTGATTGGTTCTGTCTCCAAGGGCAGGCCGAGATGCGAACTCCACTAGAACGAATAGACCGAGTCAACTGTCTAGGCCGATCTTGACCCATATGTCCAAATTCCGAGCGGCTGGCCGCAAACTGAAAGCCGTTATCGAGAAACCCGTTTCTACATTCCAATCTAGAATGCCGGTCATCGGCGTCAAGCCGACGTATCTTGGCTCTTATGGATAAATCCCCCGCCTCCCTCCGTTGCGAGCTTTTCCGCTTGCCGCGTCAAGTAACGCCCGCGCCGCGCGCCTGCTTTGCCTACGCGCGCTAGCCCTGTCGCCGCGAATTTACTCGCGCCGCGGAGGAACTCCATTTCGCTATACTAGGAAAAGATTTTCCGGTCGCCGATCTCCTAATAAACCATGCCAACTTCAGCCCATGCCAATCTTTCGATTCCCGATCAAGACGAGCCACGGGGCGGAACCTGGCATTTAGCGAGCTACGTCTATTTCACCTTCATCTGTTACGTCTCGATCGGCCTACCGCTGGCCGTGTTGCCGCCCTTCGTGCACCTGCAAATGGGCTACAGCGCGATGCTGGCCGGGTTGGCGATCAGCATTCAGTACGTGGCCACGCTGGCGAGCCGGCCCTGGGCCGGGCGTATCTCCGACCACAAGGGCGCGAAGGTTTCCGTACTGTGGGGAATGGCCTGCTGCACGGCCAGCGGCGCGCTGGTGGTGGGCGCGGCGACCTTGCACGACATCCGCTGGCTGAGCTTCGCGGTTCTGATCCTGAGCCGGTTGGCGATCGGCGTGGGTGAAAGCCTGGGATCGACCGGATCGACGCTATGGGGTATCACGGCGGCCGGTCCCGAATACACGGCTCGCGTCATCGGCCTGAACGGCATCAGCACCTACGGCGGCATGGCCATTGCCGCGCCGTTGGGCGTGGTTCTGGCGCAGCAATGGGGACTGTCCTCGATCGGCATTCTGACGATCCTGATCGGCGCCATCAGCTTTGTGATCGCCTGGCGCAAGGCGCCGGTCACCGTTAAACCAGGCGAGGAGATGCCCTTTGCGCGCGTCGCCTGGCGCGTAGCGCCGCATGGCATGGGGCTGGCGCTGGGCGGAGTCAGCTATAGCGTGCTGGCCACCTTCGTGACCCTGTTTTACGCTCATCAGCACTGGAACGGCGCGGCCTTCTGCCTGACCGCCTTCGGCATCGGCTTCATTGCCGTGCGCGTGCTGTTCATCCACACCATCGACCGCTACGGCGGTTATCCGGTGGCCATCGTCTCGCTGTTCGTCAACAGCATCGGTATGTTGTTGCTGTGGCTGGCCGCGGGACCGTGGATGGCCTCTCTCGGCGCGGTCATCAGCGGTCTGGGCTTCTCGCTGACCTTCCCGGCCATCGGCGTCGAGGCGGTCAAGCGCGTACCGGAGTTCAATCGCGGCACCGCACTGGGCGTTTACACCGCCTTCTCCGATGTCTCGTTTTTCCTGGTCGGTCCGATCGCTGGCGCGCTGATCGGCTTTTTTGGCTATGCCAGTGTTTTTCTCTTCGCGCTTGTCAGCGTACTTTCGGCACTGGGTATCGTGCTGGTATTGCGTCGGTTGCAAACAGAAGCGTAGCGCAAATACCCACCCCTCTAAATTTTTTACCGAAGCCGCCGATGTGTCTCATATCGGGGCATTCAATCCAGCCCAGCTAAAACAGTTTGGATGCTTTGGCGCCAGCTTGGATGCTTTGCCAGCTTGGATGCTTTGCACAGGTTAAACGGCCCGAGCAAAGCCTTTCCCCCGCGCAGGGGGATTGCAAAATGGGTTCCGTAACGCAAAACAGCCGCCCCGGAGGGCGGCTGTTTTGGTTGATAAGCGTTTTTGTAAGGTACGGGAGACTTACCGCTCGCCCTTGCGCCAGTTGACCAGATCGCCCAGCGTAGTGGTGGAACTGGAGACGGGGTGCTTGTGGCTCTCCGCCTTGTAGTTCTCGACGGTTTCGCGGCTGGCTTCCTGGCCGGTGACCGCGCGCAGGCTGAGGCCCACCTTCTTCTCCTCGACGTTGATCTTGATGATCTTGAATTCGTTCTCCAAGCCCTGTTCGAGCGGAGAATGACCATCGACCGAATCGCCAGCCTCGGAGATGTGGCAGAGGCCTTCGACGCCCTCGGCGATTTCAACAAAAGCGCCGAACTGCGCCGTACGCAGGATCTTGCCGTGCACCACGTCACCCACGCGATGGGTGGCGAAGAAGCTCTCCCAAACGTCGGGCTGGAGCTGCTTGATGCCCAGCGAAAGCCGGCGGTTCTGCGGCTCGACNNGCGGCTCGACGCCGAGAACGACAGCCTTGACCTTTTCACCCTTCTTGACGATCTCCGACGGATGCTTGACGCGCTTGGTCCAGCTCAAATTGCTGACGTGAACCAATCCGTCGATGCCGTCTTCGATCTCGATGAAAGCGCCGAAGTCGGTCAGGTTGCGCACCCGGCCCTCGACCACCGTGCCCACCGGATACTTCTCCGGCAGATTTTCCCAGGGGTTTTCCAAAAGCTGCTTCATGCCCAGGGAGATGCGCCGGTCAGTAGGATTGACGGCCAGCACAACGGTATCGACCTCGTCATTGGGTTTGACCAACTTGGAGGGGTGCTTGAGCCGCTTGGACCAGGTCATCTCGGAGAGGTGAACCAAGCCTTCGATGCCTTGCTCCAGCTCGACAAACGCGCCGTAGTCGGTGACCGAAAGCACGCGGCCATGCACATGCGCGCCCACCGGGTAGCGCTCGGTCGCGTCCAGCCATGGGTCGGGCGTCAACTGCTTGAAGCCCAGCGAAACCCGCTGCTTGTCCTTGTCGAATTTGAGTACCTTGACTTGGATCTCGTCGCCCACATTCA
>PMHC01000038.1 GCA_003156495.1 Acidobacteriaceae bacterium | reverse complement strand
CCGACGACGACGGATAACTTCAACGAGTTCCTCGATGATTTCCCCGCGGTCCCCCCAGACGGGCTGTCTGGGTCAACAGAGACGTGGGCCGTGAACTTCTCAAGCTATATCCAGGGCGGCGACCTGGTGGTTCCACCCGGCATGTACTTCATGATGGGCGACAACCGGCACAACAGCCTGGACTCGCGCTACTGGGGCTTCGTGCCACGCGCCAACATAATTGGCCGTCCGCTTTTCAACTATTGGTCGTTCGAGGCCGCAGACGGGCAACTTGAACAAACAGGATTCGGTCACAAGCTCGCGTGGATCGGCCACGTTCTGGTGCATTTCTTCCCAGACACGCGCTGGAGACGGACTTTCCACGTTGTTCGTTGAACCGAGATTGTAAGATCCCGATTTGATCTTGGTGCGCTCCGGTCGTATGACCGGCTATGCGGAAGTTTCGATTGCAGGCACCCGTTCCCACCATTTTAGTGTTCGGGCATAGCACAAAATTAGCGCAGAAATTCGCAAGCAGACCACTGGACTGTTAATCTAAGGCGATTCGGCATCGGCGCCTTTGAAAGGGCACGATTTTCCGCCGCGGCGGATGCCGCAATTGCCGCAAAATCGACGTAGCCTTTCGGCTCCGCGGATAGGCTTTTTCCTCTATTGACGCTTGATTTCAGCGCGGCTGGGTTCTTTCTCAATCAACGGCACCCAAAAGTGAAAGCGCGCGCCGCTGCCGGGCGTATTCGTTGCTTCGATGTCACCATCGTGCGCCTTCAGAATCGCGCGGCAGATCGCCAATCCCATACCGGAGCCTTTGCGCCGCTTCACGCCGCCTTTGCCGCGATAAAACTTCTCGAAAATCAGCGGCAGATCGAGCGGGTCGATGCCGTGACCGTTATCCTCGACGCTAAACTCCAGCCGGTTGCCATTGCGCCAGGTGGACAGCTTGACGCGCGTGCCCGGCGGCGTATGGCTGGCTACGTTTTCCAACAGGTGGCGCAGCACGCGCCCCAGCAGGTGCGGATCGAACCATGCGGGCCTCTCCTCGCCTTCGCCTTCGGCGGCCAGTTCGACTTTGTGCCCGGCCAATGTTTTGCGCGAACCTTCGACCGCCTGTTCGAGCAACGCGCGCGGGTTTTGCGGAGCGAGTTTGACCTCGACCACGTTGGCGTCGATCTCGGCCATCTCCACCGCTTCGCCGATCAGCATGTCGAGCCGCGCCGCTTCTTCGTCGATGATCCGCGCCATATCCAGCCGCGCCTCCGCGTCCAGCCCGTCGCTCTCGATCAGCGTAGTTGCCGCCGCGCGAATCGAGGTCAGCGGCGTGCGCAATTCATGGGTGAGGGAATCGATCAGCGCCGTGCGCAGCCGTTCGCCCTCGCGGGCAGCCTCGACGCGCGCCGTAGTCTCCATCGCGATCGAGCGCGCTACGGCAATCGTGGCCTCGGCGCCAATCGCCGTGGCCACCTCGCGTGAAAGTCTTTCCGGGCGCCAGGCCAGCGTGCCGATCGGCCTGAGCCCGAGCATCAGCGCCGTTGCGCCATAGTCGGCATGCATCGCTAGCTGCCGCCCTTGCGCCATGGCGCGCATCTGCTCCCTCACCGCAATCGGCGCTTCGCTCGTGGAGCTGTAGAACTGCTCCTGATCGCAAAGATAAAGAACCACTCCGTCGAGCGCGAAAATCCGATCGATAAGTCCCGGCAGATCGCGATACAGCCGGCCCGCGTCTTCGATCAGCATCATCGCCTGGCTCAGCTCGTAGAGCCGGCTTACCTCCGCCTGCCGCTGCTCGGCCTGTCCGGCCTGGTTGCGTGCCCGCTCCGCCAGCCGGCTGACCACCGCGCAGCCAATGGCGAAAGAGAACATCGCCACCCATGCCTGCGCGCCGACCAACAGAAACGTGTGCACCGGCGGCAAAAAATAAAAATCGAAAGAGAGCGCGCAAAGCGCGGCGATATAAAGCGAGAGCGCGATTCCGGCGCGGGTCGCCAGCCACACCACCAGAACCAGAAAGATCATTCCCGCCGCGGTCGGGCTGGCCCCCAGCCAAACCAGCAGAAAGGTTGTCAGCGCGGCCGCGGCAGTGGCCGCCAGCCAACGAAGCACCACTCCGAAATGGGCGTGTCTGTGCATGGGTATTCTCTCGAAAATCATACCCCTCGCCCGCATTTTGCGAAACGCGCCGCGGCAATGATGTAATCTTCCGTTGGAAGAACAATTATGCCGGGAAAGATTCTGGTCATCGACGACGAAACGCAGATTACGCGCGTGCTGCGCGCCGCGCTTACCGCGCAGGGCTACGATGTACGCATTGCCAACGATCCCGAGGAGGGGCTGCGGATCTTCGCCGACTGGCCGCCCGATCTGGTGATTACCGACCTGATGATGCCGGGCATCAGCGGCGTCGAGGTCTGCCGCGCCATTCGCGCGCACGACGCTACGCCGGTGCTGGTGCTCTCCGTTCGCGAGCATGAGCGTTCCAAGGTCGAGGCGCTCGACGCTGGCGCCGACGACTACGTCACCAAGCCCTTCGGCATTCAAGAGCTGCTGGCGCGCGTGCGGGCGCATCTGCGCCGCGCTCCTGAGCGCACCGCCGCCGCCATCGAGGTTGGAGACTTCGTCGTTGACGAGCCCGCCCACAGCATTACCGTGCAGGGCAAGTCCGTTCACCTCACGCCTAAGGAATTCGATCTGCTGCTGCACTTGGCGCGCAACGCCGGCAAGGTGATGACTCATCGCGCGCTGCTGACCGCCGTCTGGGGCGCGCAATCTGCCCACCAACCGGAATATCTGCGTGTCTTTGTTGGCCAGGTGCGCAAAAAACTTGAAACCCAAACCGGCCGCTCCTATATCCAAACCGAACCCTGGGTCGGCTATCGCTTTGTCCCCGAAGGCTGGACCGGCAGCGAGGCATAAAACCGCCCCATTGCCGGCAATCGTATCAATCCTTACAGATTATTTAGAAATTCTTTTCGATACTCGAATTGGATACAAGACAGAATCTATAAGTGAAGCCGGTTCGAGCGTTTTCCCTTTTGCTGGCGGAGGTCGCCAGCGCTACGTTCATCGGAGATAGCGCTGCCGAGTCAACGCCGTCGATTCCGGTTTAAGTTGGGAGATACTGCATGCAAGACGCTGTAATGCTGCTGTTCACCATCATCTTCTTCGCCCTGTCGTTTCTCTACGTCAAGGCTTGCCAAAAGTTGAGGTAGCCATGAACATCGATTGGATTTCGGCAACTGCACTGGTTCTTTCCGTCCTCTTGTTGGGCTATCTTGCTGTTTCGCTGCTTTTCCCGGAGAAATTCTGAAATGTCCGCTAACGGCTGGCTGCAATTCGCCATCTTCTGCATCATCCTGCTCGCCTCGGTGCGCCCGGTGGGCGCTTACCTGGCGCGCGTGCTCGAGGGCGAGCGTACTTGGCTCGACCCTATCTTCCGTCCTATCGAGCGGCTCATCTACAAGCTCTGCGGCGTCAAGGCCGATAAAGAGATGAACTGGCGTCAGTACGCCTTCGCCGGGCTGGGCTTTTCCGCCATCTCGGTACTGTTCACCTACCTTATCGAACGCCTGCAGGCCGTTCTGCCGTGGAATCCCCAGCATCTGGCCGCTGTCGGACCCGATCTGGCCTGGAACACCGCGGCCAGTTTTTCCACCAACACGAACTGGCAGTCCTATGTGCCCGAAACCACCATGAGCTACCTGACCCAGATGATGGGCCTGGCGACGCATAACTTCTGGTCGGCGGCGATGGGCATCTGCGTGGCCGTGGCGCTGATCCGCGGCATCAAACGCACCAACTCGGGCGTCATCGGCAACTTCTGGGTCGATATGACGCGCACGCTGCTTTACGTGCTTCTGCCGGCCTGCATGGTCTACGCTCTGTTGCTGGTCTGGCAGGGATCGCCGCAGAATCTGCACGCTTACACGCAGGTGCACACTATCGAGCAACAGGCGCAGATCATCGCGCAAGGGCCGGTGGCCTCGCAGGAAGCCATCAAAATGCTGGGCACCAATGGCGGCGGCTTCTTCAACACCAACAGCTCCCATCCTTTTGAAAATCCCTCGCCGCTCACCAACCTGTTGCAGATGCTCTCGATCTTCCTTATTCCCGCCGGCCTCACCTACACGCTCGGCCGCATGACCGGCTCGCGTGGCCACGGCTGGGCGGTCTTCGCCGCCATGTTCGTCTTGTTCGCGGTGGGCTTCGTAGTTTGCTATTGGGCTGAGTCGCAGCCGCATCCGCTGCTGCACGGCGTAACGCAAACCACAACCGCTACCGCGCCCGGCGGCAACATGGAAGGCAAAGAAACCCGCTTCGGCGTAAGCCAGTCGGCGCTCTTCGCCACCGTCACCACCGACGCCAGTTGTGGCGCGGTTAACTCAATGCATGACAGCTTCACGCCTCTGGGCGGAATGGTTCCGCTCATCAACCTCATGCTCGGCGAGGTCATCTTCGGCGGCGACGGCTCGGGACTCTACGGCATGTTGATCATGGTGGTAATGGCGGTCTTTATTGCCGGCCTCATGGTCGGCCGTACGCCCGAGTATCTAGGCAAAAAAATCGAATCCTACGACGTGAAGATGGCTATGCTTTACGTGCTCATCTTTCCGCTGGTGATTCTGGCCTTTACCGCGCTCTTCGTGCTCTCGCCTCAAATGGGACTTGCCTCGCTCGCCAATCAGGGCCCGCACGGCTTCACCGAGATTCTCTACGCCTTCACCTCCGCGGCGGCCA
>PMHC01000013.1 GCA_003156495.1 Acidobacteriaceae bacterium | reverse complement strand
TCGCGCAGGCGCGGATTCCAGCTCTCCAAAAGCGGCAGCAGCTCGTGGCGGATGCGATTGCGGGTGAAGGTGAGATGGTGATTGGAGGAGTCCTCACGCCAGTTCTGGCCCAGCGAGCCCAGATAAAGCTCGACCTCGGCCCGCGTGCTCGTGAGCAGCGGGCGCAGAATGCGGCCCTCGGGAAACTCGACCACCGGATGAATGCCGCTCAAGCCCTCGGTCCAGGCTCCGCGCAGGAATTTGGCCAGTACGGTCTCGGCCTGGTCGTCGCGGGTGTGGGCCGTGGCCACCGCCTCGACCTCGCCCGAGGCCATCAGTTGCCGGAACCAGCCGTAGCGCAGGCGGCGCGCGGCCTCCTCAATGGTTTCAGCGGACTTGCCCGGTCCAGTTTGGCCGGCTTCGAGCCGGGCGCGCGCTTCGGCTGCGGTGTCCACCCGCGCCTCGTGGAAGGGAAGGCCGAGTTCGGCCGCCAGTGTGCGGGCAAAGGCCAGGTCGCCGTCAGCCTCCTCGCCGCGTAGGCCGTGGTGCAAGTGGGCGGCGTGAAGCACCAACCCCAACTCCTTGCCGCGCGCGGCCAGTGTGCGCAGCAGGGCCACCGAGTCGGCGCCTCCGGAGAGACCCACGGCCAAGCGCAGCCCCGCCTTGAGCAGCGTCGCGTCGATGGTGAGCGTCGGGGGCCGGTTCGGGCGCATCCCAAAATGATAAGGCGGCGATGCGGCGCCTGGCCGGAAAAGCTTCCATGAGGACGCGGCGTTCCGGCCCTTCAAATCCAGGGAACCGCGGCTTTCTCCGCTGTTTGTTCCGGTTTTTTGCGAAAAGAACGGGAAACCATGAACTCTAACAGGCACTCTTTCAGGTAACTCATCGAAACTCCGCACCATGCAATGCCCGTTCGTTGTATACTCCACCCGTTATGCAAGTATTCGCGATTCTTCCCGCCGCTGGGCTGGGAACCCGGATGGCCGGGCCGCAGCCCAAGCAGTTTTTGGCCCTGGATGGAGTTCCCATCCTGATTCATTCCTTGCGCGCTTTTGCCGCCGCGCCGCGCGTCACAGCCATTTACGTGGCCGTGCGCAAAACCGAGATTGAACGGGTCGAAACGCAGGTAGCCGAATTCGGCTTCAGCGACCGCGTGCATGTGGTCGAGGGCGGCGAAAAGCGACAGGATTCGGTCGCCAACGCTCTGCGCGCGCTGCCCGCCGCCGATGACGATCTGGTGCTGGTTCACGATGCCGTGCGCCCGCTGATCGACACCGCCACCATCGAGCGGACCATCGATGCCGTCATCGAGCACGGCGCGGCCATCGTCGGCATGCCGGCCGTCGACACCATCAAGCAGGTGGAGCGCACAGCCCACGGCGCGCTGATCACCTCGACGATTCCTCGCGAGTTCGTCGTCCAGGCGCAAACGCCGCAGGGCTTCCGCTACGGTCTGCTGCAAAAGGCCTTTGCCGAGGCTACCGCCGACGGCTTTATCGGCACCGACGAGGCTTCGGTCGTCGAGCGTGCCGGAATCGCCGTCGCCGTCGTCCCGGGCTCTCAGGTTAATCTAAAGATTACTCAGCCGGGCGACCTGGAACTGGCCGAATTTTACCTGCGCCAGAAGCGAACCCTTCGCGGATAGAGCTTTTTCCGCGAAGTGGATGATCGTCGCGGATGGGCCTCGCCCCTGGGAGCACGAACGATGGACACACGGATCGGATTTGGCTATGACTCGCACGTCTTCAAGCCCGGCGTGCCGCTGCATATTGGCGGCCTGACGCTGGAGCACGCCGAAGGGCTGGCCGGCCACTCCGACGGCGACGTGTTGCTGCATGCCATTACCGATGCCCTGCTGGGCGCCGTGGCCGCCGGCGACATCGGAACCTTTTTCCCGCCGAACGATCCCCGCTGGAAGGACGCCGATTCGGCAATCTTCGTCGGCCTCGCCATCGAGGAGCTGCAACACGCCGGCTACCGCATCGTCAACATCGACACCACGCTGATTTTGGCCCAGCCCAAGATCGCGCCCATCGCCGAAGAAATGCGCGCCCGTGTCGCCGATCTGCTCGGCGTCGAGCTCGATCAGGTCAGCATCAAAGCCAAAACTCCCGAGGGTCTGAATCTGGACGGCACCGCTCAATGCCACGCCGTAGCGCTGGTCGAGCGCGTTCAGGAGCCCGAAGGTCTGAAGAGCATGAGCGATGTAATCGAAAACCAGCGCCAGCTTGAAGACGTGGTCGACGATCTGCTCGCCTCGGTTCACGGCGTGCAGAAGCGCAAAATCCAGCCAGTTTACGATACCGAAGACATCACTTAAAAGCAGGGAATAGGGAACAGAAACTCCTGCGCACGCCTGTCATCGAATTTTTCATTGCGCCGCGCGCTTTGTGCAACAATTTAGTGCAACAATGCGGCTTATGAGATCGCTCTCGACTCTGTTTCTTCTTTTGGCGCTCTCCATCGCCGCCGGCGCGCAGCCGCGTCTGGTTCTAGTCGACGAGGATGCAGCCGGCCCCGGCGGCTCCAATCAAATGGCGATTCTGGCGCTGCTGCAAGCGCCCCAGGTGCAGGTTCTCGGCATCACCATCGTTACCGGCGACGCTTGGCGCGACGAAGAGACGCTCCACACTCTGCGCATGTTGGAACTGACCGGCCACGCCGACGTGCCCGTCGTCAAAGGCGCGGCCTTTCCGCTCGTCCGCACACGAGAAGAAACGCTTGCGCGCCAATCGCTCGACGGTCGCGCGCCCTGGCTCGGCGCCTGGGGCGGAGCGGTCGCGCTCATGCCCGCAGCACCCGCCGCGCACGGCCCGAACGCGATTCCGCCGCTGCCCGAAGGCGCGCCCGCGACCAAGCCTCTCGACGAGGATGCCGCGCACTTCCTTATCCGTCAGGTCCGCGCCCATCCGCATCAGGTCACCGTTTACGCCGCCGGACCGCTAACCAACATCGCGCTGGCCGTTGCGCTCGATCCGGAATTCGCTGCGCTCGCTCAGGGCCTCGTGCTGATGGGCGGCAGCCTCAATCCGCAAACCAGCAAGCCGGAGTTCGCCGCCAATCCCCGGCGCGAATTCAATCTCTGGTTCGATCCCGAAGCCGCGCACATGGTTTTGCGCGCCCCCTGGCCGCGCATCGATCTGACGCCGATCGACGCCACGGTCAAGGCTCCCTTTACCCAGGCCATGCTCGACGAAATCTCCAAAGCGCAAACCCCCGCCGCACGCTACATCGCCGCCTGGAGCCAGCACCGCACGGACATGTGGGACGAGCTGGCCGCCTGCATCTGGCTCGACCCGACAATCGTCACCAAAGAGGCCACACTTTACATCGACGTCGATCTCAGCCACGGCCCCAGCTATGGCGACACCCTCGCCTGGCCCGAATCACTCAAGCCCGCGACCGATCTGCACCCGGTTCACGTTCAGCTCGAGATCGACCAGTCGCGCTTTGAAAAACTTTTCGTCGATCTGATGACCCGCGAGTTAATGCCCCGCGCGCAATAAAGTCGCGGGGCGATTGCAGCCGGATTTTATTCCGGCTCGTCCTGGCCCCGGTCGTTGTGCGTGTACTTGTTGACCGTCTCCATCAGATGATCTGGATCGACGGAAACCTCGACCACGTTCATCTCCTGCTGATCGAGATCGACGATAAAAACGCCCATCAACTTATCCTCGGGACGCGCGAAGATCAGCGTCTGCTCGCCGCCCTTGCGGCTGGTCTCGCGAATCACCCGCTCCCAGCCCTGGCCCAGCCTTGCGGCCACCAGACGGTTCAGTTCATCGCCGTCAACCGGGGCGGAAAAATGCTCGAACTCCGCCACATGCACATTGCGCACTCCGTCGTGCGTTGCGCCGCGCGCGATCATGCTCGCCAACCCCAGCAGCGGAACCCGCGTGGCGCGCGCGTGGTAGCGGCTCTCGATCGTGCCCACCACGCCGTCGAAGCCGTTCACGTCGCCGGCCGCGCGCGCCACCCAAGGAACCACGATCGCGACACAGAGCAGCGCGCAGCCGAGAGGAATCCAAAAGTGACGACTCATTGGTCACCGCCTTTTTTACCGCCCTTGAGCTGCGTCTTCGCTTCGGCGTGTGCTTTCTTCTCAACCGCGCTCAGCGAACCCAGCCCGCCCAATCCCTTGAGCATTCCCAACTGGTCCATGTGAATCGGCCCTAGAATCAGTACAATCGTCAACTCCTTGGGCTCGGCCGTCAGTACGAACATTCCGCGCGTTTCGCCGTTGACCTGCTTCATCATCACGTCGGTCGTCTCCGTGCCCTTGTGCTCGCGCGTATGCACAATCGGCGTCCACTCCGGCGTTTCAAAGGCCTGCCGCAGCTTGTCGATCTCATCGGACGAGTACTGACCTTCTTTGTCGAACTCGTACTCGCGCACGTAAATGCCGTCCAGCCCGGCGATCAACTGCCTGGCCGCGGCTTCATTCTGATTTTTTCCGTTCATGAATTTAGCCGCGAAATCCAGCATGTTTTTGTTCAGCGTCACCTCGGTCACATTCGACGCCCGCGCCGCCAACGCTTTTTCCACCGGCACCGGCAGCAGCAACCCGCCCTGTCCCCACGCCGAAGCAGCTAACGCCGCCACGGCCAATATCATGCATCCAATCCGATTCTTCATTCCCTCTCCTTACTGCTCTTGCTGATTGTTCTGCTGCAATTGCGCGTTCATCACATTGAGCGCGTGATTGGTAATGCGCAGCGCCGTCAATACCTGCTGCCGCGCCTCCTCGCCTTTGCGCTGCTGCTGCCGGTAACGCCACGCAAAGCCGCCACCCACCGCCCCGGCCAACACGATTGCGGCCGCGATCCTGCGCCACCAAGCCACGCGCCTGCGTTGCCGCTCGGCCCGCTCGCGCCAGCGCCGCTGCATGATCTTGTTCTTCAAGCTCGGCGGCGCCGGACGCAACGTCATCGCTTCGCTCAGCTCGCCTTCGAACTCGTCCATCTCTTCAATCTCCACGCACAAACTCCCTCAAACTCTCGGCCTTGGCCCGCAGCAGCTTCAATCCCCGCTGCAAATGGCTTTTGACCGTCGCCAGCGGCGCATTGAGCGTCTCGGCAATCTCCTCCGGCGTCAACTCCTCCTGGTAGCGCAGCACCAGCGCCGCTCTCTGCGCCTCGGGCAACGTCGCCAGCAGCCGTTCCAGCCGCGCGCCCAGCGGCGAACCGCTCTTTTCACTCCGCGCCCCGGCTCCCTCGTCGAGCTCCACCCAAAGATGCACGCCCTGCACGCGCCGCCGCCGCAGAGCATCGGCCGACCGGCTCATCGCCACCCGTCGCAACCAGTTCACCGCGTGCTGTTCCGACTCGATCTTCCGTAAATTCCGGTCCAGCTCCAGAAACACATCCTGCGCGATCTCCTCGGCCAGGCCGCGGTCGCCGGTCATGCGCAGCGCGAGGGAAAAGACCATGGACTGGTGCTCGTCAACAAGTCGCTCGAAGTCGGGCTGCCAGCTTGCCGTCATAAAACTCGCTGCTACCTTCTAATCCGCAGCNNAGCGCCAGCGAAAAGACCATCGCCTGATGCTCATCGACGAGTTGTTCGAAATCGGGCTTCCAAGGGACTGCCATAAACCTCTGCTACTTTCTATTCCGCAAAACTTCGCTTTTCGGGATGCAAAGATTTACGCAGCGCGCGCGGAAAAAGTTCGCCACACTCGAAAAACGGCGCGCCCATTGCGGCCGGCCGACCCAATTTGATTTTCGACGCCGGGAAAATCAAGCGCTCGTTCCACGCGCTCCCGCCAACTCCGCTACTCTAATATGCGTGCCTTTAGCTGCTATCGCTCTCGGTTCCAACCTCGCCAGTCACGCCGGCCCGCCCGAGGCTACGCTGGCCGCCGCCGCCGATCGCCTCGCCAGCAGCGGCCGCATCGTCGCCCGCTCCTCGCTCTACTCCACCGCCCCGGTCGGC
>PMHC01000222.1 GCA_003156495.1 Acidobacteriaceae bacterium | reverse complement strand
GCCGTGCCCCTTCAAAACCACTAAGAGATTTGCTCTAGCTAGTAGAGCTGATGGTGGGGCGAAGTGGCTTTCTGGACTCCAAATAGCGGCTGGGTCGCGGCGCCGAAAAGTAAAATGGATAATTTTGGGTGAAAATCCATATCGCGGCTTCTCCCGCTGGCCTATAATGAGCCTCATTCTTGTCCCCGGTCAAAGCGTGTTTCGCTGATGGTTCTTCCCTCGATTCCGGGCCCTTCCCCACGGACGGATTTTTAAAAGACAAGCTCGCGGAATCGAAATTCAGAGACGCGTGACGGACTCCATGCTGGGATCAAAAAGCAGGCGCTCTGCCGTTGGCGGCGGAGCAGGCAATAGCGCAGGCCACGGAGCGCGGGCCGCCGTAATGCTAGCGGTGTGGCTGCTGGCGCTGCCGCTCTATGGATTGGGCGCGCGGGCGCAGGATTCGAGTGCGCAGGCGCAGCCTTCAGAAGAGACAAAAGCCGTCGCCGCGGCTCGTGCGGCCGCGCTGCCGCCGCGCGTGCGCGAGGCGGAGCGCTTTCTGGCGCAACGGGGTTGGACGCGGCAGGGCGGCATTCTAGCGCGAACCAAGGCGCTGCGGAAAAGTGGCGCGGCGCAAAGCCGGCATGCTTCGGCCTCGCCGAGCGTGACCGGCAGCACCTGGTCGGCGTTGGGGCCGACGGCGGTTTCAACCAGCAGCTTCGGGCTGGTGAGCGGGCGCGTGAGCTCGATTGCCTTCGATCCGTCGGATGCGACGGGCAACGTGGTTTACATCGGCACGACGGGCGGCGGCGTGTGGAAGGCGGCGAACGCCGGCAGTTCGTCGACTTCATCGATTGTGTTTTCCGCGCTGACCGATTCATTGAGCGCGCTGGGCGGGGCGATTGACGCTTCGATCAGCATTGGCGCGGTGGCCGTGCAGCCGGGGGGAACGGGCGTGATTCTGGCTGGAACCGGCGACCCGAACGATGTGCTGGATTCCTATTACGGAGCCGGAATTCTGCGCTCGACCGATGGCGGCAACAGTTGGACTCTGATCCAGGAGAGCTCGGACATCAAGGATGGACTCAGCGGCCAAGACTTCAGTTTTGTGGGCGAGGGTTTTGCCGGCATAGCTTTCAGCGGTACGACTCCGTCGCTGGTGGTGGCCGCGGTTTCAGAGGCTTACGAGGGCGGACTGGTGGGCGCGCCGCGCAGTAGCTCCAGCGTCGAGGGGCTGTACTACTCGACCGATAGCGGCGCGAGCTGGCATCTGTCCACCATCGAGGATGGCAGCAGCAGTATCGTGCAAGGGCCGCTAATCACGAGCGGCGACGTTGGCAATGCCGGCACGGCCGTGGTCTGGAATCAGGCGCGGCAGTTATTCATCGCCGCGGTGCGCTATCACGGCTACTATCAATCGTCGGACGGCGCAACCTGGACGCGGCTGACCAATCAGCCGGGCGCGAATCTGGCTTCTTCGGCGGGCTATTGTCCCACCAATAAGGGTAAGACCGGCTCGATTGCCTGTCCGATCTATCGCGGCGCGCTGGCGGTCAATCCCACGACCGGCGACACCTTTGCCTGGACGGTGGATTTGAACAATAAGGACCAGGGGTTGTGGCAGGACTTGTGCAATAAGGCGAGCGGCGGCGGCTGCGGCAACAGCTCGATCAGTTTTTCCACGCAGCGAAGCACGACGGCGCTTGAAAGCAGCGCGGCGACGATCGCCGACGGCAACTATAACCTGACGCTGGCCGCCGTAGCTTCCGGATCGGACACGCTGCTGTTTGCCGGCGCGCACGATCTGTGGAAGTGCGGTCCGCTTACGACGAGCGGCTGCACCTGGCGCAATACGACCAATACGACGACCTGCATGGGCGCCGAAGTGGGCGAGTTTCAGCACGCGCTGGCCTGGAATGCATCCAATTCCAGCGAAATTTTTATCGGCAACGATAGCGGGCTATGGCGCTCGACCGATGCGGTCGGCGAGAGCGGCTCGGCCTGCTCGTCGAGCGATGCGAATCACTTTCAGAATTTGAATGGCACGCTAGGCTCGCTGGCCGAAGTGGTGAGCCTGTCGCCGATTTTGACCTCGCCGTACGTGATGATGGCCGGGGTGGGCGTGAACGGAACAGCGGGCGTGAAAGCCAGCGACGTAACGACGGACTGGCCGCAGATTCTTACCGGCTACGGCGGCTCGGTGGCGATCGACGCCAGCAACGTGAACGACTGGTATGTAAACGACCAGGCGGGAGTGGCGATTTATCGCTGCTCATCGACCGCGAATTGTTCGACGAGCGATTTTGGCGTCAGCCCGGTGGTCAATGACGCCGACGTGAGTTACGACGGAGACGACATGGCCGTTCCCGCGCCGTTTCTGGTCGATCCGCTGGACGATTCGCAATTGCTGATCGGCACCTGCCGTATTTGGCGCGGACCAGCGAGCGGTAGTTGGAGCACGAGCGACGCGATCAGCGAGATTTTCGACATCGACGCCACAACTTTCCCCTGCAATGGCGACGGGCTGATCCGCACCCTGGCCGTTCTGAAACTTTCTTCGACTACGGAGCGAATCTACGTGGGGATGTACGGCTCGGCCAGCTACGGAGGCAATGCCGCCGGACATGTTTTCAGCGCGACCTACGATTCCTCGTCAAGCACCGCTCCAAGCTGGACGGATCTGACGCTGCACACTGTCGCCAACGATTCGCAGGCGCTGAATTACTACGGCTTCGACATCTCCGGCATCGCTATTGACAGTCACGACAGCACGGGCCAAACGGTCTACGTGACCGTGGCGGGAATCAAAAATCCGCTAGAGGATGTGCGGACGGTGTATCGCTCGACGAACGGCGGCGCAACCTGGACGGACATCACGGCCAATCTGCCGGCTGCTCCGGCCAATGCGGTCGTGGTCGATCCGCAGAATGCCAGCGTGGTGTACGTGGCGACGGATGTGGGTGTCTATTACACCACGAATGTGAGCAATTGCACGTTGACGGGGGCGGTCTGCTGGGCGGTTTTTGGCGCGGGATTGCCCGAAGCTCCCGTGGTGGCGTTGAGCGCCGCGCCGGCGACGGCATCGGCGCAGGTGCTGGCGGCGGCCACTTACGGCCGCGGCATCTGGCAAACCGCGCTGTGGAGCGCAAACTCCGGTTCGAGCTTGGCCACGGCCTCTGTCAATCCCACGTCGCTGACTTTTTCCGATCAGGCATATGACAGCACCAGCGCCGCGCAAACGGTGACGGTGACCAATACCGGCAGCGTGGCGCTGACGATTTCCACGATTTCCATCAGTGGAGATTTCGGCGAGAGCGACAATTGCGCCGGGAAGACGATCGCCGCCGGCGGAAGCTGCACGCTCTCGGTGACTTTTACGCCGCAGGCCGTCGGCGCGCGCACCGGCGAGATGACCATCAACGCCAATGTGTACGGCGGCCAACTAACGGTGGATTTAAGCGGCAACAGCACCTTGGCGAGCAAATTCACGCTGAACCCCAGCACGCTGAACTTTGGCGGCGTGGAAATTAATAATGCCACGGCCGCTGTCGCTTCCGAACTTTCAGTGACAGTGGCCAACGGCGGCTCGTCGGCGGTTACGATTACGAGCATTTCGATCGCCGCGCCGTTTTCCGTCGCCAGCAACTCATGCGGCTCGGCTGGCTCCAGCATCGCCGCGGGCAACGATTGCGCGCTGACGATCGAGTTTGCGCCGACCGCGGCGGGCGCGGTGACGGGCTACTTGACCTATGTGGATTCGGCTGGAACCCAGGCCGTGAAGCTGACCGGAACCGGATTGGCCGCGTCCACCGATACGCTGAGCACGAATGTGCTGATATTCCCCGCGACCGCCGTGGGATTGCTTTCTTCGGCGCAAACGGTGACGATCACCAACTCCGGCGGAGAGCGGCAGACCGGAATCGCGATTTCAATCAGCGGCGAATTTCAGCAGTCGAATACCTGCGGCACGCAACTGACGGCGGGCGCTACCTGCGCGATCAGCGTGGTTTTTGCGCCTACCGATATAGGTGCGCTCACCGGCACGGTGACGATCGCCGCCTATGGGCAGCAAACGCAGACGGTATCGCTGAGCGGAAGCGGCATCGCCGCCGGGCATTTGAGCGTCAGCCCGACGAGCATGACCTTCAGCAATCAGACGGTGGGCGTGGCCAGCGTGGCGCAGACGCTGACGGTGACCAACGGCGGCGGCTCGCCGATCGCCAACGTCGGCTTCGCGCTGATGGGCGGCGCGGCTTCAAATTACACGGTTACGCCCAGCGTGTGCGCGACGTTGCTGGCCAGCGGCGCGAGTTGCACGGCGCAGGTGGTTTTTACGCCTTCGGCGAGCGGCTTGAACACAGCCACGCTCGTGGTTTCGTCATCGACTTCCAATGTAACGGCGGTTTCCGTGCCGCTGAACGGAAGCGCGCCGTCAACCTCCAAGCTGAGCGCCAGCCCGTCTTCATTGAGCTTTTTTGCGACGGCGGTGGGCGTGGCCAGCGTGGCGCAAGTGGTGACGATCACCAACTCGGGCAGCACGACGCTGGCCACGCCGTCGTTCGTTATCGCTTCGCCTTTCAGCATCTCGTCCAATAGCTGCGTGAGCAGCCTGGCGGCGGGGGGCAATTGCACGATTGCGATTGTTTTTACGCCGACCTCGACCAGCGCCGTTGCGGGCGTGTTGACGGCGAGCTCGGGCAGCCTCTCCAGCACGGTAACGCTGACGGGCTCGGTCTTCGATTTCACCATCGCGTTTTCCGGATCGAGCAGCCAGAGCGTGGTTCGGGGACAAAGCGCCAACTACACGCTGGTGCTGACGCCGGAGGGAACGAGCGCCACCTTCGCTTACGTCTGCGGCACGCTGCCGACCGATGCGCTTTGCACCTTTAGCCCCCCCTCGGGCGGCGAGACGCTGAGCAGCGGCAATTCGGGCAACGTTGTCGTAACAATCTCGACGACGGCCGCTTCGTCGCGGCTGGAGCCGCTGCCCTTCTGGCGCGCGCTGCCGGTCTTTTGCGGATTGCTTTTGCTGCCGCTGGCTTTGCGGCGACGGCGCAAAATTTTTCTGTCAGTCTTGTTGCTGGTGATTCTAGCCGCAGGCGTTTCCAGTTGCATGAAGGCCGGGCTGAGCAAGAACGGCAGCAGCGGTTCGGGCGGCGGCTCCGGCACGCCAGTCGGAAGCTATACGATTCCGGTTACAGTAACCGCCAATAACATCTCCCATGCGGTGAACCTGAGCCTTACCGTGGATTGAGCCGGTCGCGCTGTTCCAGAACGCAGCCGCGAACGGGCTATACTGAACTTGATCTTCATCTTCGAAAATCGAAAAGCCTATGACTGCCAAAGTTACCGTGGAAGAAGTGGAACGCGTGGCCGAGCTGGCGCATCTGGAGCTTGAGCCGGAAGAGTCCGGGCGCATGTTGCGCGACCTGAACGCGATTCTGGATTATGTGGCCGAGTTGAACGAGCTGGACACCAAGGGTGTGCTGCCGCTGGCGCAGATCAGCGAGCTGGAAAGCGGCGGCAATGCCAACGTGGTGCGCGAAGACGCCGTTGTGGAATCGCTCGACCGCGCCGCCGTGATGTCGCAGGCGCCCGAGAGCGATGGCGCGTTCTTCAAGGTTCCCAAAGTGATTGAACGATAGGAACTAGAAACGAGCGATCAGCTGTCAGCTTTGTGGGCGCTAAGCAGACGTGCAGTCGGAAACTGACAACTGATAACTGACAACTGATAACTGATTGAAGAGAGGCTCCATTGGCAAGCGAAACGAACAGTGCCGAGACCTTTGTAGAGAAGCCCAAGAGCTTCGCCAGCCTGCGTGAGGAGATCGCCGCGGGGCGCACCAAGGCCGCCGATCTGGCCGCCGGCTACTATGCGCGGATCGAAAAGAAGAATCCGCAACTGAATGCCTATTTGAGCCTGACTAAAGAGCGGGCGATCGAGCAGGCCGGGCGCGTCGACGCGCTGGCGGCCAAAGGCGATCCGCTGCCGCCGCTGGCTGGCATTCCCATCGGGATTAAAGATGTTTTGATGATGAAGGGCGCGCCGGCGACGGCGGCCTCCAAAATTTTGAAGGGCTACTTGCCCCCTTACGACGCCACGGCCGTGCAAAAGCTCGATGCCGCCGGCGCTGTGCTTTTGGGCAAGCTGAATTGCGACGAGTTCGCCATGGGCGGCTCGAACGAGAATTCGGCTTACGGGCCGGTGCACAATCCCTACGATACGGAGCGGGTTCCGGGCGGTTCGAGCGGTGGCTCGGCGGCGGCGGTGGCTTCGAACATGGCTGTGGCTACGCTGGGCTCCGATACGGGCGGCTCGATTCGCCAGCCGGCGAGCTTTTGCGGCGTGGTGGGCGTGCTGCCCACCTACGGACGCGTTTCGCGCTATGGGTTGATCGCTTTTGCCTCATCGCTGGATCGCGTGGGGCCCTTCGCCTCGAATGTTCGCGATGCGGCAACGCTGCTGGGCATCATCGCCGGCCACGACGAGAAGGATGCAACCAGCTCGACCGCGCCGGTTCAGAATTACGCCGCCGAAAGCGACAAGCCCGCCGAGGGGCTGCGCATCGGCGTGCCGGCCGAGTATTTTGCCGAGGGCCTCGACAGTGAAGTGCGCGCGGCCGTCGAAAAGGGAATCGCGGCGCTCAAGGCCGCCGGTTGTACGGTGAAGCCGGTTTCGCTGCCGCATACCAAATACGCCGTTCCCACTTACTATTTGATCGCCACCGCCGAGGCCAGCGCCAACCTGGCTCGCTTTGACGGCGTGCGTTACGGCTATCGGTCGCCTTCCTCGCAGCAATTGCAGGACATGTATTGCCACTCGCGCGACGAGGGCTTCGGCGCCGAGGTCAAGCGGCGCATTTTGCTGGGCACCTACGCGCTTTCCGCCGGCTACTACGACGCCTATTACCTGAAGGCGCAGCAGGTGCGCCGGCTGCTGGCCGAGGAGTTTCTGCGGGCTTTTGCCGAGGTGGACGCGATCGTGACGCCGACCTCGCCGGTGCCGGCCTTCAAGATCGGCGAAAAATCCGACGACCCGGTGGCCATGTATCTGGCCGACATCTACACCGTAACGGCGAGTTTGGCCGGCATCTGCGGCGTGAACGTGCCCTGCGGCAAAACGCAGGCCGGATTGCCCGTCGGAATGCAGGTTTTGGCGCGCCACTTGAACGAGTCAACGGCCTTCCGCGTCGCGCGCGCGGTAGAAGCGGCGGGACTCTGATTTTGCGCGGGTCTCCGACCGCATGATTTTGATCCATGGGCTCAAGCGGTTCCCCGGTCTCAAAATCGAGACCGGGGGCACCCAATGGTAGTACAGCTTCAAGAGGTCGGAGACCTAAAAATTGGGCCGGAGGCGCTTCCGTCTCCGGTCATTTTCCCCAGGGGCCAGTTTTCAAAAAAATTCGCATTCCCCCAGGAGGCGCTCCATGCACCTTCGGCCCCGTTTTGTTCTCATCGCAATCGTCTTTGTGATTTTCGCTTTCAATTTAGCCACGGCAAAAGCCGCTCCGCGCAAAGCTAAAGTGCATACGGTCGGCCTGGGCGCGGCCAAGCGCGTGCCGTACTCGAAGGCGGGCGACCCGTCGGGGGCGGCGGCGGGCGAAACTTCGCTCAAAATCCGGCCGCTGGTGGTTGACACCGTGCTCAAAGATTGGACCACGGGCGAAGACCATTACGTGACCGACCGCAGCTTTGCGGTGCGGCGAGCGATCCGGATCAACGACGCGCTGCCCGGCGACAAGGGCGGCCGGTGGGTGTGGCAGCGGGGGCCGTGGCTGCTGGTGGATCGCGTGACCGGGAAGCTCACCGCCGTGCGGCTGCCCGACTACGATCCCGGCGTGAGCCTGGTGAGCTGGTTCCGCGACTATGCTGCCTACTGCGGCCTGACGGCGAACGGCAAGAACCTGTATGCGGTGGTGATGCAGGTGGCGGCGCGCAAGCCGCTGCTGGTGCAAAAGCTGGCGGCCTTTGATCCGGCGGCGGGCAGGACCGGGGCGGTCTGCGCCGCGCCCGAGTGGCAACGCGAGCCGCTGCGCATCACCTTTCATCCAACGGGCCGCGAGGCGGCCAGCTTTGAAATTGTGCCCGGCTCGGCGGTGCTGGTTGAAGAGACGGGCGACGAGGATCAGCCGGCCGAAGCCGCGCCGGCAAAGTAGCTGTTCGATCTTGGCCAGGCGGCGAAGAGCTTTTACCGGCGGCTATAGCGCATGGGGGCTTTCTGCCGGCGGCTGCGGCGCTCTTCGCGCATCCAGTTCCAGAGCACCCAAAGTAGAAAACAAACGGCGATCGCTACGGGGACTAACCACAAGACTTCTTTATTAAATTCCATGACCGCGGATAAAGCCCCTCTCTTTCGCGCTTCGTTCCAGCCTGTTTTTCCACATGCCGGGAGGCGCTTATCTTCAGGAGACGCTTCTTCCTGTAAAAGAGAGGTAGCGGATTCATAAGGAATCCGTGAAAGCGTGCTGGCGTGGGATTTGAGCGCCGCAACGCACAATCCAGCCTTGACACCGGACCGGCCGCACATTTCTTATTCTCTTTAGGCATTCTTTTGGCGAGCGGAGCGGGAGAAGCGTTTTTCGCGTCTCCGAATTGCGAAGAGGGGCTGTGTCGAACAGGAAGCAGGCGGCGGCAAAGTTGCGAAGCGGTTGCGGACAGGGGCGGCAAACCGGCCCGTCTCGCGGAGTAAAAGCCGTGTTTTCAAGTGTGCCGTAAACCCGCCTTTCAGTTCAGGGCAGCAGCGCTGCCGGGGGCTGAAGTTTTTCTCGGAGACAAATTTTAGGTTGGGCGTCGGCCGTAAAGGCCGGCTATGCCTGTGCCTGCGGAAGGCCGTCGCCGGTCGCCGAGGCAAGAAAAGGACGCAATGAATTTGGCGACGAGTTTAGCGATGTGGGCGGCGGCTCCGGCCGGAACCGCCGGCGGTTTGTCCATGTTGCTTCCCATTCTGTTGTTCATTCCCCTGTTGTATCTGCTGATGATCCGCCCGCAACAGAAGCGGCAAAAGCAGTGGCAGCAGATGCTGGCCAACATCAAGACCGGCGATCGGGTGACGACGGCGGGAGGTATCCGCGGCACCATCCTTTCCATCAAGGACGACGCGATCGTGATTCGCGTGGCGCCCGATAACCTGAAGCTGGAGGTGGCCAAGAACGCCATCGCGGCGGTAACCACCAACGACAGCGTTTCGGGTTCCTAAGTTTTTAATTCGAGAAACGGAAAATGAAGAAGAATCTCAAGAATAAAATTGTTCTGATCGTAGCGGTTCTGCTGGTATGCCTGTACGGCATCATCGGAATTCCCGCCGGAGTCGACGGCAAGGCGCTGCACGACGCCATCACCAAACGCATTCATCTGGGTCTGGATTTGCAAGGCGGCGTGCACCTGATTTTGCAGGTGCAGGTGGCCGAAGCAATCGGCGACGAGACCAACGGCACGGTGGCGCGCGTCAAGCAGGAGCTGCAAAAGGCCGGCCTGAGCTATGCGCAGGTCGTCAAGCCCGATCCCAGCAAGCCGGACCTGATCGCGGTGCAAGGCACGCCGGCGGCCAGGGCCAGCGACGTGCGCTCGCTGCTCGACGAAAAATACTCAAACGAGTACGACGTCAGCGGCGGTGGCACAGACAACTCCTGGACGCTGACCATGAAGCCTCAGATCAGAAAATCGATGGAGGAAAAGACCGTTCAGCAGGCAATCGAGACGGTTCGCGACCGCGTCGATTCTCTGGGCGTCAGCGAGCCGATGATCGCTCCCTACAGCCTGGGCGCCAACCAGCTTCTGGTTGAGCTGCCAGGTGTCAGCGACCTCGATCGCGTCAAGGCGATCATTCAATCGACGGCCCGGCTGGAGATTCATCCGGTCGTGGGCGACGGCTCGGGCTTTGCCGACGAGCAGTCGGCGCTGGCCAGCGTGGGCGGCGTTCTGCCTCCCGACCAGGAGATGGTGCGCGGCTCGGGCACGATGGCGACCGGCTCGGATTCCGAGCGGATCTTTATCGTCGATCGCGCTCCGGTGGTTTCCGGCAGCGACTTCCGTTCCGCCGATCCGGCCACCAATCCCAATACCGGCCAGAAGAATGTGCACTTCAACCTCACCGACGAGGCGGGCAATCGTTTCTGGGATTACACCAGCGCCAACGTGGGCAAGTACATGGCGGTGGTGATGGGCGGCCGCGTCCGCGAGGTGGCCGTCATCAAGAGCGCCATTCGCGACTCGGGCGAAATCGAGGGTTCCTTCTCGCAGGACGAAGTGACGATCCTGTCGAAGATGCTGCGTACCGGCGC
>PMHC01000152.1 GCA_003156495.1 Acidobacteriaceae bacterium | reverse complement strand
GGTTGTAGCGGCGGATGTGCTCGGCGAGGGTATCGGCCATCACCTCATCCATGTCCACACAGATGCATTGCACGGGGAATTCTCCTGGAGATTGGCTCCAAGAAAAGAGTAGCAGGGCTGTGCGACGGCAAGCGGAGGCGCGGAGAGCGCGCGGAGTTTTCACTACATTCGGCGCGGCGATTGCGCGCAGCGGAACCGGCGGCTTTGCGTTACGCCGCCGTCCAATCTTCCATGCGCAAGCCGTCGACAAACGAAAATGCGTGGTCGCGAGTAACCAGAATCAGCCCTCTGGAGAAGGCCTGCGCGGCGATCATCAGATCCTCGGCGCTGAGCGGCCGCCCCTTACGTTCCTGCCCGGCGCGCAACAGCCCGTAGGCCGCGGCCGCAGCCGAATCCCACGGCAAAATTGCAGCCTGCGCAAGAAAGGTTTCAACAGCGATGCGTAACCGGATCGACGGCTGCTTTTTCGCCAGGCCATAGCGCAGTTCGGCCTCGGTCACCGCGGAAATAGAGGTCGCGGCAAAGCCCGCTCGCTCCATGCGCAACCGCACTCGCGGCTCGCGGCCACTCAAAAGGTAGCTGACCGTGTTGGTGTCAAGAAGATACTTGAGGGGCATTTAGAAGAGATCCAGTTTTCGCGGCATCTGCGTTTCGCGGCGAAAGAACTCCTCGGAAAAATCGGCCTGATCGAAGATCGCGAACATCTCCCGCAACGAGAGCTTGCGCCGCGAATCGGCCGGAGCCTCCATCGAAACTTGCGCAGCGGATTTTTGCGCGGAGGCAGCGGCCAGGCCAGGCCGGGCGCGCCTGCGCCGGGGCGCAAGAACCACGTCGCCAGTCACAGGATCGCGACGGATGGCGACCTCCTGGCCCTCGAAACGAAACTCCTTGGGCAGGCGCACGGCCTGGCTGCGTCCGTTCATGAAGAGTTTGGCGGTTTGGATCATAGTGGCGGCCTCGCATTAAGTATATACCGTGGTATATACCATACCAAGCGCCGCCGCTGGTTTACGCGCCGCGCTTCTTGGCGAACTGACGCAGCTTTTCAAGCGTGGCGGCGGCCTGGCCGTTGTCGATGGCCTCGGCGCTCAAAGCGACGCCCTGCTTCAGATCGTTAGCCAGCCCCGCGGCCACCAGCACGGCGGCGGCGTTCAGCAGCACCACATCGCGGCGAGGGCCGGCGATGCCGGTAATCACGTCATAGAGCAGCGATTTGTTGGTCTCGATATCGCCGCCGATGAACTGCTCGATCGAGGCGCGCTTCAGCCCGGCCATCTCCGGCGTAATGCGCGCGGCCTTCATCTCCAGCTTGCCGGAGCCGGAATCTTCGACGCGCGCAACGACCGATTCGCCGGTGGTGGTCAGCTCGTCAATGCCGTCGGTGCCGTGGACGACGAAGGCGCGCTTGACGCCGAGCGAAACCAGCGCGCGGCCCACCAGCAACACGCGGCTGGGCGCAAGCACGCCGATCACCTGCGCGCCGGCGCGGGCCGGATTAGTGAGCGGGCCGACGAGGTTGAAGATGGTGCGAAAGCCGAGAGCGCGGCGCAGCGGGCCGATGGCCTTCATCGCCGGGTGATAGAGCGGCGCAAAGAGGAAAACAAATCCGGTTTGGCGCAGGCACTCGACGGCCTGTTCGCCAGTCAAATCGATAGGCACGCCGAGAGCTTCAAGCACGTCGGCGGCGCCGCAGCGCGAAGTGACGGCGCGGTTGCCATGCTTGGCCACCTTGGCGCCCGCGGCCGCTGCCACCAGCGCCGCGCCGCAAGAAATATTAAAAGTCTGCGGTCCGCCGCCGCCGGTGCCGACNNAGAGGGGTGACCCGCGCCCGCATCACATCCACAAACCCCGCCAGCTCCGGCGCCTGTTCGCCGCGCGTAACCATCACGGTCAGCAGCGCGGCGGTTTCCACCTCGGGCACGCCGCCGGCAAGAATCTCTTCCAGAACCTCGGCGGCCTGTTCGCGAGTTAGCGCCGCGCCGTCTTCGGCCAGCGGCCGCAACAATTCCTTCAATCGGCTCATAATTACTTCCATGGTAATCGCGCGGGCGAAGTAGGCGGTAATTTACCGAGCTTTTCGGTCTAGAAGATAGTATGAACATGATGACGGTGGCTTGCTTTCTCCGGCGCTAGGAGGGAAAAACCGATAATGCAATCGATTTTGCTGCTATTTTTTGCCTTTATTGCAGCGGTTGGAAACGCCATGTTCGCCTACGGGCAGAAGCGCTCAATCGGCGTGCAGAACGGTCTTGCGTTTGTAGGCGCGTCGGCCGTTGTTGCGGCCTTTCTCGCTTGGTGCGCCTCACCGCTGCTGGGCCCAATCGGTCTGTCACCAATGCTGCGCGCCAATGGGCGAAACATTCTGCTGGCCGGTGCGGGATTATTTCTGACCTATCTTGGTTTCAACCTGATGTACTCACGCTTCGGCGTTTCGCCCTACGTTGTTTATGCCGTGCTGTCGATCCTGACAACAACCGTGTTCGTGGGTATTCTCTGGATGCGGGAGCCAATCAACAGCTACCGCCTGGCCGCCATCGTGCTGGCGCTGGCCTCGGTCGTCCTCTATTCGTTCGGCAAATCTCCGTCCAGTTAGGCGCGCGCAAACGCGTTTTGCCGCGCCAGGCTAGTATGATTAGCTGACTCGCGGCCAACAATCGGAGGCTTGCGTTTCCTCTTGTCCGACGCCGCCGACGCGAGCCCGAGGGCTGCAATCGAAGATGAAGATACACGAGTATCAAGCAAAACAAATTCTCTCCCGTTACGGCGTCGCCGTGCCCAGGGGCGAAGTAGCCAATACGCTCGAAGAGGCCAACGAAGTGGCGCGCAGATTGTTCGCCGCCGGAGCCAAGGGCGTGGTCGTCAAAGCGCAGATTCACGCCGGAGGCCGCGGCAAAGGCGGCGGCGTAAAAGTTGCCCGCACGCTCGAAGAGGCCGAGCACTTCGCCAAGCAGATTCTGGGCATGACGCTGGTGACGCCGCAGACCGGGCCGCAGGGGCAAAAAGTTCTGCGGCTGCTGATCGAAGAAACGGCCGCGATCGAACGCGAAATGTACTTGAGCATTCTGCTGGATCGCTCCGTGGGCAGGCTGGTCTTCATGGCCTCGCAGGCCGGCGGCATGGAGATCGAAGAGCTCGCGGCCAAGCGGCCCGAGGCAATCCACAAAGAAACGATCGATCCGACGATGGATCTGTGGCCCTGGCAGGCGCGGCGGCTGGCGCTCAAGCTCGAGTTGCAGCCCGCGCAAATCAATCAGGCTATCGGATTTTTTCGCGGGCTATACAAAGCCTACGTCGAAACCGACGCCTCGCTGGTGGAGATCAATCCTTTCGTCACCACCGCCGACGGCCGGCTGCTGGCGCTCGACGCCAAAATGAACATCGACGACAACGCGCTCTTCCGTCATCCGGAGATCAAGGCGCTGCGCGATTTTTCCGACGAAGATCCGTTGGAAGTGGAAGCCGCCAAGTACGCGCTCAACTACATCNNACTACATCAAGCTCGACGGCTCAATCGCCTGCATGGTCAACGGCGCGGGGCTGGCAATGGCGACGATGGACATCATCCAGCACGCCGGCGGACGACCGGCGAATTTTTTGGATGTAGGCGGCGGCGCCACCGCCGAGCAGATCGAACACGCCTTCGAGATTCTGCTGGCCGACGCAAATGTGCGAGCGATCTTCATCAACATTTTCGGCGGCATTCTGCGCGTGGACCGATTGGCGGCAGGCGTAACGGCGGCAGCGCGCAAGCTCGACGTAAAGCTGCCCATCGTGCTGCGGCTGGAAGGGACGAATGTCGAAGAAGGTCGCAAGATTCTGCACGATTCGGGAGTAAATTTCTTGGTCGGCGCAACGATGAAGGATGCAGCCGAGATGGCGGTGAGAGCAGCGGGCTAGGAGCTTTTAGCTGTCAGCTATCAGCTTTCAGCTAACCCCGGATGGCAAGCGCAAAATCATTCAGCCGAAGAGAATACGATATGCCGCAGAATATGGAAGATCTGACGGTTTGGCAACGAGCCATCGATTTAACTGTCTGCATTTACCGTCTGACTCGAGCGTTTCCGAAAGAAGAGACCTATGGACTAATCTCGCAGTTACAGCGCGCAAGTGTTTCGGCCGCCAGTAACATCGCTGAATGTTGCGGAATTCAGGCAGTTTCTCGGGGTCGCGCTCGGTTCTATTTTTGAGGTTAAGATACAGCTCATCATTGCCAAACGCCTGGGAATAGGACAACAGGCAACGATAGACGAGGCGACGGCATTGAGTGAAGAAGTCTCAAAGATGCTTACGTCGTTTATTCAAACACTCAGTTCGAAGGAACACTCGGTCTTAAGCTGAAAGCTGAGAGCTGATGGCTGAAAGCTTAAAAGCTAGGAGCTGTTTTTCATGTCCGTTTTAGTCGACAAAAACACGCGGCTGCTGGTGCAAGGCATTACCGGCAAAGAAGGCAGCTTTCATGCGCATGGCTGCGCCGAGTACGGCACCAACGTGGTGGGCGGCGTAACGCCGGGCAAGGGCGGCACAACGCACGAGGGCTGGCCGGTCTTCAACACNNTCGAAGTCGCGGTTGATCGGGCCAAATTGCCCAGGCGTGATTTCGCCGGGCAAGGCGAAGGTGGGCATTATGCCGGGCCGGATTCACAAGCCAGGGCCAGTGGGAATCGTCTCGCGCTCCGGGACGCTGACCTACGAAGCGGTCTACCAGTTAACGCAGCGCGGCATCGGGCAATCGACGGCCATCGGCATCGGCGGCGATCCAATCGTCGGCACCACGCACATCGATGCGCTGCGGTTGCTCAACGACGATCCGGAGACCGAGGCGATCGTCATGATCGGCGAAATTGGCGGCACGGCCGAAGAGGAGGCCGCGGAGTTCATCAAGCATTACGTAAAAAAGCCTGTGGTCGGCTTCATCGCCGGCCAGACAGCGCCCGCAGGACGCCGCATGGGCCATGCCGGAGCGATCATTTCCGGCGGCCAGGGTACGGCGGCCGGCAAAATGGAAACAATGGCGTCGGCCGGCATCCATGTCGTGGTTTCGCCGGCCGAAATCGGCGAGACGCTGGCCCAGGCGCTCGGCAGGCGATAAAAGCTCCTTGCATCGATGGTTACCGTACTTTGCCGTCGCGCGGAAAGAGCCGGCCGCCTGCATCACAATGCGGTATTACTAGTATCTAAAGCGCTGAAAAAGATAGTATTTGCGCCTGGATTAAAATGCAGTGACCGATTTACTCCTAAGTAACTAATGCCGGTTACCTCCGGGGCGAACTGTATAGGAATGCCCCTTTCCTATACCCGCCGGGTACAACATAATCTAAACGTCACTCGTAGCAAAGGTTTCCTCTCAGTTAGACAAGTTGTGGATTTATGCTATCGTCATTTTGCTGTTGGAGAAGGCAGCCGTAATTGATTTTTGCTCTGGCTCATGACGATATGTTGCACCGCAACGCAACCGGGAATACAAAAGCGGAAGCCTGGATTTAGTTTTCTCCCCCCCATACGAGGCGCTGGCTGCAGTAGTTGATTGGCGCTCTGGAATGACAGAGCCATTCAACTATAGGGCTGTGCCTGTCGATAGCCAGCGAGCCACCGCTGGAATTGTGATGTTTTTGTTGAGTCCAGCACTGAAATCCTGACTCCCAGAGCCGGAGATCGTACCTCGCGCAAAAAACGCACTCCAGCTACTGGGCACAATTGATTGGATTTGCGTTGATTCCTATGAACAGAATTCTTCCTGAGCCGACCTGTTCACAAGCACCGCAAGCAATTGAGTACAGGTTTGCCGAATTTCGCTTAAAGCCTGACGGAACGCTGCTACGCGGAGACATGCGACTGGCGATTACCGCGCAAGAGTTAAGACTCTTGCGCATGCTGCTGGCGCGCGCCGGTGAAGCCGTTTCCATGGCTGAATTGAAGTGCGCCTTGTGGGACGATGCCGGCATTCCTCCCGCGCGGCTGGGNNACCGGTCGAATGCATTGAGAACATTTACAACCGCGGATATCGCATCTCGGTCCCGGTCAACGCCGAAAATATGCCGGACACACCGGTTTTGCAGCGGCTTGTCATTTTGCCTTTTACCTCCGGGTATGGCGTTCCCGAATACTTTACTTCCGCGATTCTCGAACATGCCATGGAGCAGTTAAGCGACGCCTGCGCGGCAGACGTGTCGATGGCGCCGCAGGACTCGGTGTTGGCCTTGATGCGTCGAGGGCTTTCCGCGCTGGAGATCGGTAAAAAGCTGGAGGCTGATCTGGTTTTGAGCGGCATGCTTCACGCGACGCCCACGCACATCCGGCTACGGGCCGAGTTACGGCGCGGAGAAACCGGCGCACCGCTTTGGACCGAAGATGTGCTCGTCGAGAGCGGCCAGACCGTGGAGTTGATGTCGATCTTTGTCAACCGCCTGATCCTCCGCCTGCAGGGCAATAGCGCCAAAATAAAAGCCGCGGTCAAGCCGGAAGTAGAAAGCGAATCCGCTCCTCGCCAGCGTGAGGCGTATGAACTGTATCTGCGCGCCCGTTACGAGTGGAAGACCTACGAACGGCACCGGATGCAGGACGGCATGGGCCATCTGCTGCGCGCCATGGAACTCGATCCCAATCTGATCGGAGCACGCATCGACCTGACGCATCTATGCGTCACGCAAGCGGTTTATGGCAGCCTGTCGCCGCGGCTGGCGGCCGCCATGATACGCCGGACCACGCACCCCATGCCGGATTTCGCCAGTCACGCCGTCGCCATGGCTCCGGCGCTCGGCTGGGTGAGCTTCTACGTCGATCGCAATCTGCCGGAGGCGCTGAGGCAATTCAGTCTGACAACCCGCCTGCCCCACGATCTGTGGCTGACGCCGATGCGCGCGATGTTCGCGCTAAGTCGTCACCGCTTTGATGAAGCCATCGATCTGCTGCAAAAAGCCATTCATATCGATCCCTACACGGCCTGGCTGTATATCAAACTCGCCTGGGCGCTGCATCTGGCCGGAGAGGCCGAAGCCAGCGTGGAGCAAGCGCGCAAGACGATCGAGCAGTTTCCCGAACGCGACGGCCTCAAACTTTATAGCGCAATCATCCTCAGTTATAACGGTGAAGCGGCCAGCGTGCTCGAAATTACGCAAACCATCGCGGCGCGCATGCCGCAATACGATTTAGCCGCGGCGACGTATGCCTACGTTCTGGCTTGCGCGAAACAAACCGAAGAAGCGCGCGCCGTTTTAGAGCGGCTGCAGTGGTTCAGCCGCGAACGCTTCGTACTCAATACCTTCAGCGTCGCCGCCTACGTCGCTTTGGGCGACACCGCGGCGGCGCTTGCCGAACTGCGCACGGCCAATGAAAATCGCTGTCCGTGGTTCTTCCAGATGCTGGC
>PMHC01000132.1 GCA_003156495.1 Acidobacteriaceae bacterium | reverse complement strand
AAAAACAGCCGGGCACTCCACGGTGTACCAGAACATCGTGACGCAAATGACGCAGCAAGCTCCGCTGTCCAAAAGCTTAAGCGACGAGAACAGCGCGACATGTCCGCTGACCTTGGCTAACGGATTCGCATCCTGTTCCTCTACGACCGCAGACACGTTCGGCATCGACCCGAAGTTCCGCATCGGCTACGCACAGATGTGGAACTTCGATGTGCAACGCGATCTGCCATTTGCATTACAGGTGACGGCCAGCTATTCCGGCATCAAAGGCACGCATGCCGCGCAGGAGATCCTGCCCAACAGCTATCCGCTGGGCGCGCGCCGCGTGCAGACCGACTACGCCGGCGTGGTGGNNAACGACTACTTCGGGGCAAGATACTATGCAAGCTCAATGGGGCGCTGGCTAAGCCCGGACTATACCTCTGATACTGATGGCCCCCCTGATGCAGTTCCGTACGCAGATTTGACTAATCCTCAGAGCCTTAATCTGTACGGCTATGTGCAGAACAGCCCACTAAGCAATTTCGATTCTGAAGGGCATGATTGCGTCAACGCGAGCAATGCGGCTAACGGGACAATCTCCGTCCAGTCGACCCAAAATGCCTCGGATTGCATGGCGGGCTACACATATGTCGACGGAACCGTCGGCAACTCTTATACCTACAGCAACGGACAGGTCGGTTTCAACATCTCGAACTACGCAGATGGAAGCGGGACAGCCGGAAGCGTCACGATGGCGAGCGGCAGTCAGCTTGACCCAGACACCCTTAAAGCGGGGGTGTTTGGTTCGCCGAGCGGGCAGACATGGACGAATGGTGCGGGTGCAGTGAACACGGCGGGCAAAGCTGTGGAGACTGGATTTAGCTTCGTCTTCCCCCTGACGTTTTTGGCCGTTGATGCTCTGTCAGGCACTTCTCCGAATGGCGCACAAGCAGCTGGCATAAGCCGAAAGCCTGGAACGCTTGGAATGCGTAAGGGAACAGATGCCCTTCGAGCAGAAGACAAAATGGCGAGGGATATTTCCAAGAAACTTAATCTTGGCCCAGAGGGAAGAGAGGTCGTGCATCAGTTGCTACAGGAAGGGAGACAGGATTTAGGCAGAAAGATGAGCTTCCGAGAAGGTCTTGAATACGTGGCCAAAGCCATAGGAAAGGCACTATGAAGCATACGGCTAGAGACGAATTCAAGATCGACTTGAGCCTGCATCATCCTGACTGTGACCCTGATACGGTCACTGATGCTCTTGCTCTTAAACCTTGGTTCGCGATGAAAAAGGGAGACAAAGTCGGAAACGTAATACATAAGCAAACGACATGGCTTTGCAAATTCCGAAGCGGAACTTTCGACTCGGAATTTGCATCGGCGTTGGAGGATGTTGTCGCACTTATTTCTGAGCATGAGCGCTTTATCGCCGGGTTTATAGAACAGGGTGGCGAAGTCGAGTTGGTGTTGAACTCAACAGTCGATGCGGAAGGTGACAAGCTTCTTGAACTCAGCCTGCACCCTTGGTTCTTGAAGCAAATCGGAGAACGCGGCATAAATCTGCGAGTACAAGCATGGAGCGCACAAGCTGAATAGCCCTCCGCAAGCCGTCCTTCGGGGCGGCTTGCTGCTTCAGTGGCTCCATCCGGCAGCATCGGCGCGACGAGCGGAAAAGCGCCATGCTCCGCATGGGCAGGGGTAGGATACGACACCCCCAAATGGGATGCCATAGTAAGGTTCAATTTGGATTAAAGGCCCAAGCCAATATCTAAGCCTTGCTCGTGCCGTGGCCCAATCTTCTGTTTCTGCGGCGTGACTGCCTGCTCCTGCTTCATCTCGGACATATGCGCGCTCTCGTGTGAAACGTCATGCCCGAGCGCGGCGGGCAGTTTCTCGCGGTCGTTGGTGAAGATCTGCGCATCGTGTGCGCCGCGCGAAACGGAGACATAGGCCATGCGATTGTTGAGCAGATCTCGCGCACCCAGCTCGGTGTCCACGTTGATGAGAACGCGCTCGGCGGTCTGCCCCTGGCTGGAATGACTCGTGACCGCGTAGCCGTGATCGAGATGCGGATGCTGGCGCGGGTCGAGCGAGACCTCGCGGCCGCCGTCCAGCTTCAAGCTCATCCGCCCGTCCCGACCGATGGCCTCGACGGTACCCAACTCGCGGTTGGCCACCTTCAGGTCGTTGGCCGGCGCGGTGAACTGGATGCGGTCGCCCACGGAAAACTTGCGCGGCTCTTCCCGATAGACAGAGACGCCCTGCTGCCGGCGCGGATCGTAGCTCCGCGCCGTGCCGTCCCTCAACTCCACGGTCAGCCGGTTGTTGGGCGCGTCTATCTCTTTCACCCGCGCGTATTCGCCTTTTCCGATGCCGGTTTCCTTCGACGCCCGCGAATAGCGCAGCACGTCGCCGATCTCGTAGCGCGCGGCCCAGGCGCGGTCCGCGCCGGTGAGGTTCTGGCGCGGAACCAGCGTTTGCACGCGGTGCTCTTCCCTGCCGACAAGGCCTCGGCCCTGCATCTCGGCGTGAATGGCCCGGTTGATCTCCGCACGGGAGCGGTTGTCGGGCGAAACAACCAGCGTGCTCTCCGGTGATCGCGCGTACTCGCGGGCAATCGCCGTAACACGCTCGGCCGGGTCTTTCACCTCGTGGACGCGGCCTTGCCGCTCCAACCTCTGTACGGCTTTTCCCACTTCTCCATGCGCGAGCTGCTCGACCACCTGTTTCAGTTCCGGATCTTTCTGGCGGACGATCTGCTCCAGCTTGACCGTCTTCATGCCCGCGTCCTGGAGCTGCGCGAAGGGTCGCCCGGCCTCGACCGCCTCATGCTGCCGCCGGTCGCCGACCATCAGAACGCGGTCGTTCGGATGAAGCCGGTTCATGAACTCGTGGATTTGCTTGGTGGAGGCGAGCGAAGATTCGTCGAGTACGTAAAGACGCCGCGCCCCGGTATCCGGCTCCGGCCGGCGCGCCAGTTCCTTTTGCAACGTGGAAGTCTCGATGCCCGCCTCGGCCAGCTTTTGCGCCGCGCGGGACGTGGGCG
>PMHC01000333.1 GCA_003156495.1 Acidobacteriaceae bacterium | reverse complement strand
GGCGAGCCGGCCAGGGCGCGCGCCACGGCCACGCGCTGCTGTTGGCCGCCTGATAGCTGCGCCGGATAGTGCCTCATGCGGTGCGCCATGTTCACACGCTCCAGCGCTTCTTTCACGCGCCGCTTGCGCTCGGCCGAAGCCATGCCGGCGCGATAAGTCAGCGGCAGTTCGACATTTTCTTCGACCGTGAGATCGCCGATCAGGTTGAAGCTCTGGAAGATGAAGCCGATCTCCTGATTGCGGATGCGCGAGCGCTCGCTGAAGCTCAGGTTCTCAACCGGATTGCCGTTCAATTGATAGCGGCCGCCGGTGGGCGTGTCCAGCAGTCCGATGATCGACAGCAGCGTGGATTTGCCGCAGCCCGAAGGGCCCGACATCGCCAGATATTCGCCGCGGTTGATCGTGAGATGAATGCCCGACAGCGCGTGGGTTTCAACTTCGTCGGTGTAAAAGACCTTGGTCAGGTCTTCAATTTCAATGAGTGTGTCGTTCGATGCCATTGCAATCTCCCTTGTTAGTGGACAGTGGACAGTGCGCAGTGAACAGTAATGATGCGGCTTATTGAAAACTGAAGATCGCTTACTGACTACGGATAACTGTTCACTGCTCACTGTGTACTGCTTTATTCCAGCCGGATGCGGTCCGCGTTGTCGTAGCGCGACATGTCGGAAAGAATCACCGTGTCGCCTTCTTTCAATCCTTCGATTACCTGAATTTCGTTTACCGAGGCGCGGCCCACCTTCACCGGCACGCGCGTGGCGTTTTTGCCGTCGGCGTCGATGCGGAAGAGACTCAGCGTCGAGTTCTCGTTGCCCAGCGCGGGCCGGCCGACGAAGAGTACGTCGTGCATCCGCTCGAGGTCGATGGTGCCGTCAACGCTTAATTGCGGCACCGCGCCGGCGGGTAGCGGCCCGTCCAGTTCTACGTCTACGGTGCGGGTTCCGTTCACTACCGAGGGATCGATGCGCGTGACGTGTCCGGGAATGGTTCCGTTGTGCGTGTCGATGGCGGCCGGCTGGCCGAGCTGAATGTCGCGCGCCTGCGTTTCGGCAATTTGCAGAGCGGCTTTCAGCTTGTCGCGCTGGATGACCTCGGCGACCGAAGTGCCGGCGGTGATGTGCTGGCCGGCCTGTACGGGCGTGGCCAGCGGCACCAGCGTTCCCGCGATTGTGGAGTGAACCTGGAGAGCCGACACTTGTTTTTCATAGAGCGCCACTAGCGCTTGCGCCTGCTCGATTTTGGTTTTTTGCGAGGCCAGTTGTACCTCGATGCCGTGCCGGTTCAGATCGAGCTGCTGCTGGCTCAATTGGTGCTGCGTGGTCAACTGTTCGGCCGTGCGCTTGGATTTTTGATAGGTGAGGCCGGAGATGACTCCGAGGTTGTAGAGCTGTTTGTCGGTTTCGGCCTGCAACTGATCTTGCGCGTAGTCGGTGCTGACCTGCGCGGCCGAAGTTTTTTTATCCATCAGCGAGCTTTCGAGGGTCGCGCGCAGGCTTTTGTAATCGGCCGCGGCAGCCTTTAGCGCCAGCCGCGCGTTGAGCAGTTGCTGCTCGAGCTGCGGATCGGCCAGATCCATAATGACGGTCTTCGGCGTGACCGGCGTTCCGGGTAACACGCGAATCCGCACCACGGTGGCGTCGCTCTGGGCCGGGATCAGCTCGATCGAGTCTTCGCGCGGAACCAGGCTGCCGGTCGAGGAGCGAACCTGTCGGATGAGCGGACCGCGCTTGACCGTGTCGGTCCAGATCGTCGAGCGATCGACGGGTGGCGCGGCGGGCTTGAGCCGGGAGACGGCAAAGGCGAGAACCGCGAGAACTAAAACTCCGACGCCGGTCCCGATTGCGATCCGGCGCCGCCTCTTCTTCTTCAAATCAGGGCGTGCGATGTCCATTGCACCCTCTATATGAGCATGTGCGTTGCCAATCCAGTTGCGCTTAGGAATTATTGAAAACAGAGGCTTTGGCTTGGATTTCCAGGAAATTATCGGCTGTCGCGGTGACCGTTTGCGGCCAGCAGTGTCCGTTTTCGAACAGTGCTGGCCTTTGATCTGCGCATGGATCGTCTGCGCGGCGAGATTGGCGATGGAGGCTTTTGGGCGGGGCTTCGTCTCTATGCGCGAGCGCACGCGGGCGGCGTGGTGACGAGCATCGACCTCGAACGCGCGATGGAGAAGGCCAGCGGCCGGAACCTTTCAGCGCTACCGCTTTACACCTTCAGGAGATTTGCTTCCGGTTTCCGTTGCCGGCTTTCTACTCCCGGTTTTTCTTGTGGATCTCGATGCTGAGGCGCTTGATCTTCTGGTTGAGGGTGGAGAGCGGAATGTGGAACTGCTCGGCGGNNGCTCGGCGGCTTCGGTCTGGTTCCAGTTGCAGTGCTCGAGCTTTTCGACGATGATGCGGCGCTCGATGGACTCCATGATGTCGAAGAGCGAAGAGTTGGGATTGTGCTCGAGCAGCGCGTCCTGGAAGCTGCGGCCGGAGATTTGGCCGGGAAGCAGCTCGGCGCCGATGACCGGGCCGGTGGAGAGCACGACGCCGCGCTCGATGGCGTTTTCCAACTCGCGGACGTTGCCCGGCCAGTCGTAGTCCATCATCAGGCGCATGGCGTCGGTCGAGAGCTTGCGCGGCGCCATGTTGTTCTCATTGGCGTAGAAATCGAGAAAGTGCTGGACGAGCAGGGGAATGTCTTCGCGGCGGGCACGCAGCGGGGGCAGATCGACAGTGATGACGTTGAGGCGGTAGAAGAGGTCTTCGCGGAATTTGCCATCGCGCACGGCCTGGCGTAGATCGATGTTGGTGGCGGCCAGAATGCGCACGTCCACCTGAAGCTCCTGAATGCCGCCCAGGTGCATGAAGCGCTTGTCTTGCAGGACGCGCAGGATTTTGGCCTGTGTATCCATGCCCATGGTGGCGAT
>PMHC01000274.1 GCA_003156495.1 Acidobacteriaceae bacterium | reverse complement strand
GCCAATGAAAATCGCTGTCCGTGGTTCTTCCAGATGCTTGCCGACCCGCGCCTGAAGCCGCTGCACGGCAACCCGGAGTTCGAGGCCATGCGCGCGCTTCTGCCCTTAATGGAGGCGGAAGCGGAAAAAGAACCGCCACGCGAGGAATGCTATCTGGCGTTGGAAGCCAGTTGAGCGCCTACTCGGCGCTAAAAACCGTATCGAAGAGCAGCAAACTTGCCGTGGTGAAGATCACGTCNNATGATGTCGTAGCCCGCCAGCATCTTGATCCACAGCGTGGGATCGCCCTCGCCGGTGAAGATTGCCGCGGTAGCCTGCACCATGGCCAGCAGCGCGGGAATGAAGATCGGAAACAGGATCAGCGAGAGCAGCAACTCGCGGTTGCGGCTACCCATGGCCAGAGCGGCGAAAAACACGCCGTTTGAAACCAGCGCCCAGGTGCCCAGCGGCAGCACCAGCATCAACAACCAGCCCTGGCCGGCGATTTGCAGGTTATAAAAAACGAAAAAAATCGGCGCCAGAACCAACTGCACAATCGAGACGAAGAAAAAATTGGCGATGGCTTTGGCTAAATAAAGCGCCGCACCCGAGGCCGGCGTCATCCGTTGCGCGTCCATCACGCGGTGGCGAATTTCGCGCGTCCAGGCCTGATTGAGCACGCTCACCGAAGCGAACATGGTGGCCACCGAGAGCACGCCGCCGGCAATCTGGCGTGCGAATTCGCCGCGCGGATCGAAGGCGACGGAAAACAGCACCACCACCAGCCCGGAGAAAAACAGCATCGAGACCATGGCGTCGAGCGAGCGCCATTCGATGCGCAGTTCTTTCGCCAGATGGGTCCACAGCAGGCGCATCATCTCGCGTAGCCTCCCACCGGCTTTGGTTCTACCGCTTCCTTGATCAGATCCGCGGTCTTGACCGGCTCGCCGATCGCCTTGGCCGCGCGCAGATAGTCGTCGGGCGCAAGAATCAACTGCTCACCGCGCTTGCCCGCCGAGACGCTGATTTTGTCAAAGAGAATCGCGACCTCCTCGACGAAGATCGGGTAGGCTTTTTTAGCGCCGAAAACAGTCACGCCGCCGCGAATGTAGCCGGTCAGCGGTTGCACCTCTTTCAGCGGAGTCATCTCGGCCTTGCGCCAGCCGGCGGCGCGCGCCAGCTTTTTCAAATCGATCTCGGCATCGCCGGGAATCACCGCGAAAGCAAATTCGCCCGTGCCGCCGGTGGTCAGCAGCGTTTTAAAAACCTGCTCGGCGGGCATGCCAATTTTTTTCGCCGCCGTAACGGCCGACAGATCTTCAGGATCGACCTCGTACTCGTGAAGCTCGAAGGGAATGCCCAGCGATTCAAGAAAGCGTGCGCCGTTGGTTTTTTTCATTGCTCAGGCACCCTCATTTCCGATGAAGCCACGCGGCCGGCCTTGAGCGTCAGCGCGCCGTCGGCAATCGGCGCGGCCAGCTCGCGCTGGTGCGTGGCCAAAATAATGGTGCAGCCGCTCTGCCGCAGCTCGGCAAGCAACTCGACCATCTGCCGTACGCTCTCCACATCCATGTTAGAAAAAGGTTCGTCGAGCAAGAGCAATTCGGGGGCGGGCATCAGCACGCGGGCCAGCGAGGCGCGCTGACGCATGCCTTGCGAGTACTGGCCGATCGGCCGCTTCAATTCAGGCTCGAGCCCGACCCGGCAGAGCGCCTCGGCCGACGTCAGGCAGGCGCGCCCCGTGTAGAGATTGCGAAAGTAGTCGAGATTTTCTCGCGCCGTCAGCTCGTCGTAGAGCATGGGCGCGTGGCTCATGTAGCCGATGCGCGCGCGCGCCTGATGCGGTTCGCAATCGCCAAAGAGGCGAACTTCGCCCTGACTGGGGCGCAGCAGGCCGGCCAGAATGCGCAGCAAAGTGGACTTGCCCGCTCCATTTTCGCCCAACAGCACATAGCAGCGCCCCGGCGCGAACTCGGCTGAAACCCGCTTGAGCGCGGCAAAATTGCCAAAAACTTTCGAGACCCCCGCGAGCCGCGCCACACTGCCGTTTTCGCTTGCCGTTGCGTTCATGGCCTTCCGCTGGCGGCGCCGGGTGCCGCATTCAAGGCCGTGGCCGGTCGGCTGCCCGTCTGCGAGGGCGCGTATTTGCTGGCGCACTTGGCCTGCAATGTTGTGGCGTGGAAGAGGCCGTCGCGGCTGTAGCTTCCATCGGCCAGCGCCTGCGCGTCGTCTTTGAAGGTGTCTGGCGGCGGCTCCGCGCCCTTGTAGCTGACCCTGAGCAAGCGTCCCCCGGCGGCCTTGGGCGAGTGGCTCTCGAACTCGTTGAGCACAAAATCCACCTGCGCCCCTTTCTGCGCAATCGACCCCGGCACAACGAAGCCCTCCACGCGCAAGTGGCTGTGATAGGCCTTTTCGCCCATTCCACCCAATTCAGCGATGGTCACGTAGTAGCTTTTGCCGGAGTTGTAGCCGGTATAGGCCAGCCAGGCGATGACGCCGAGAATCACGGCCACCGCAACTCCAATGCGAAGCATGCTCGGGGAAACCTTCATGTCGATCCTCGCTCTTACAATACGTGCGGCCATTGCGGGGGTCAACCAGAAGATATAACGCGGTGGAGCGCGCCTTAGCGGCCTCGGCGGCGAGGCTGACGGCGGCAGGGCGCAAGCGCGCGCTCCGGTTGCCGCGAGTTGGCAAAAATGGATAGTGCTAGCAAAACGACCGTGAACAACCCCAAGAGAATTTCGTTCATCGTAGCCCCATTTGCGCGCTGTTTGCGCCGCCTATAAACAAGCACAATAGCGCAAACACGAAAGAGTAGGAAATCACTCCTCGGTGGGAGCAAGCTGACATATTGGAGGCAGAAAAATATACTCGGCCGGCGTGAAGGCCGACCAGCGTCGCCTGCTTAGCGACTGACGGGAACGGAGCGAAGCGGAAAACTCACGCTTCCAGCCCGATTTGAAGTTTTGCTTTCGGCGCTCCTGAACGGGATCGCGGCGGCAATCGCTGGCGAAGCAACAAAAGCGACAAATACGAGAGCAATTGTAGTAACCAACATAAAGGTCACCTGAGTAACGACTATCAAGTTACCAAGGGATTAGCGAAAAACGAGAAAGAATGCAACAAAATTGGACAGTAAACGAGCGGCCCAATTGGCTAAATCGTGCTAATCCGTATACTACAAAAGCGTTATACGGATTAATTCAGTCAGTTACGGGTCTGGTTTTTAAGTACTTAAGTAATGCTCACGCTCACGCCTTCAGCGCGCCCCATTCAGCGCATCGGCGGCGCGCTCCAGAGCCTGCGCAAGCACGGTCAACTGCTGGGCGGCCAGACGCGCGTCCCTGGCGTCGATGGCCTCATTGACGCCTGGAATCACCACGGCCGCATAGCCGGTCACCTCACCGGGCGCGTAGATCGTGTGCCGGTACCAGGGGCGATCCGGCAGCCCTTGCGGCGCGAGCAGCTCGGTCTCAACCTGACGTAGCGCGCGATTCAATTGCGCCGGCTGGCCGGAGGGCGCGGCTTGCAGAGTGCGAACGCGCCGGGCGGCGGCCACCATGCGCGCAGCAGCAGCCTCGGCCGGCGCAAAGTTCAGCGCGCCGATGCGAGCCTCGGCGGCCTTGCGTTTGGCGGCCTCAAGATAGCCCTCGATCGCGCGCGCGTAGGCAACGTAGTCGTAGGGCAGCACCTCGGCATCGGCCATGCGCAGCGCCTCCAGCCCGAAGAGGCGCGCCATTTGTCGCAGATAGTAAAAGTGCGGATCGGCATTCTGCACAAACCATGCGTAATCGTCGAAGGCCGAGTGATAAACGCCGTAAGGCCCCTCGGAACTGATGTCGGTGGACGGCACTCCGGCATGTTGCAAAAAAGGCGTGAAGTCGGAACCGGAGCCGAGATCGCCCACACGCGCTTCCCTGCCCTCACTCGAGTTGTTGCTATCGTCAGTCTTGAGCCGCCACTGTTGATAGACTGTTCCGGCCACGGGGCTGGGCACGGCGCGGGCAACATCGCGAATGAATTCACGAAGCGAAGGAACGGCCGAGGCGGAAAAATCCGGCCCCGACACGCCCACATCCATATTGAAGTAGGCGACGGCACGGTCGAGCGCCTTGCCCTGCTGCTCCACCCATTCGGTCGAGCCGATCAGCCCCTGCTCCTCGGCGTCCCAATTGCAAAACAGAATCGTGCGCTTGGGCCGCCAGCCCTGCTTGAGCAGCGCGCCCACGCCGCGCACCGCTTCGAGCATCGCCGCGGTACCGCTCGACGGATCGACCGCGCCGTAGACCCAGGCGTCGCGATGATTGCCGGCGATCACCCAGGAATTCGGCTCGCGGGTTCCGGGAATTTTTCCGATCACATCCCAGATGATCCGGCGCTGGTAATCCTGCTCGGAGACCAGGTGAACGCGCACTCCGCCGGGGCCCAGGTGATAAGCGAAAGGCAGTGCGCCCTGCCAGCCCTGCGGCACGCCGGGGCCTTTAAGCGCCTGCAAGATGGGCGCGGCGTCGTGATAGCTCAGGGGAATCGCGACAATGCGCGGCTGCGCGCCCTCCGCTCCCAGATAGTCTTTTACGCGCGCCGAGTCGGGCAGCTTCAGCGTGGAAGCGACGCCGGGGGTCTCCGGATCGCCGGGGTACCTGAACATATACTGCACCGAGCCGCGCTGCACGCCCGATTCCGGCCGCCAGGGACCGATGGGATAAGGATCGCCCTTGGCGTAGCCGTCGTCGGCCGGATCGGAATAGATGATTGCGCCGATAGCGCCGTGCTGCTCAGCCAGGTAGACTTTGACTCCGCGAAAATTTACACCATAGCGGCAGATGACGACCTTGCCGAGCAAATTGATGTGGCGGGCGGCAAGCTCGCTGAAGTCTTCAAGCCGGCAGTAGTTGGCGTAAACGGCCTCGCCGCTCACATCGCCCGAGCCCGAGGAGCCGAGAAAAGGCATGACGATGCGCGGATCGTTCTGCTGCGGGTCGCCCGCAACGTGTTCGCGCTCGGGACCATGCATCAGCAGGCGGCCGGCCGCATCGAAGGCTTCAACGCGCACAACCTTGGGTTGGTTGAGCAAAACGCGATAAGAAACGATTTCGGTTTGAAGCCCGGCCTCGCGGAATTTGCGCGCGACATAGTCGGCAGTGCGGCGGTCGCCGGGCGTGGCGGCCAAGTGCGGCTCGGCGGTGAGCGCTTTCAACTCCGCGCCAGCCTGTTTGGCGTCGGGCACGGCAAGAAACTTCTTTTCGATTTTGGCTTCGGCGCTGAAATCGGCGTAGCCGAAGACCTTTTGCTGCGCCGCCGCGGATTGCTGCGCCGAGGCGGAGTTGGCTGAAATCCCCGCGATGAAGGCCACCGAAAAAAGATAGAAAGAGAGTCGCGCCGTGCGCAGATTCATGGTTTCCTGCCTTTTAATTGGTCGAAACCATTATGAACCCGCAGGCTGTGCGCGGTGGGTGCAGCGGCGGCGCTTGCTTTGCCCATTGAAAATGGGATCAATGAAACGCCAAATTTGATAACACGTACGCACCAAAGTTGATGCGCCACCAGACGGACCTGCGCTATCGGAATGGAACTGACAATCTCTTGTCTTGTACTACGGGTGAATAACCTTTAGTGGCAAAGGCGTTTTCTGAAACACGACTTTGCGCATTAAAGCGTTGCATATTGCTCTCCACGTTTTTCCAAATTTATCTGAAGCCATATAGATCCGTCCTGCCGTGAGTGCTCCCAGCACGCGATAGTGCCCCACGGCTGCCATGCCCATCGCCGCATAGCAACCACATTGCCCACAATCCGGGTCTCCGCCAAATTGGCATGGCGTGACCCACGTTTTCAGGTCTGCTGAAACGGTCTCTGTCGTCCTAGCGAAAATACACTGGCTTGGATTTCGAGGCGGAGTCGCCATCTCGCGAAGAAGCGCCTCTGGCATGTCGAGCGTGGGATACTTCTGCCGGAGTTGCTGAAGTTCTGTAATGATGCGGGTTCTTTGTGCAGCCGTTATGATCTCTCGATCGGCGCCGCCCCGCTGGGGGCTGAATAGGCTGAACCAGACCTTGGTGACTTCCCTCTGGCTGGTCCAAAAGCTAAGGAACGCATCCAGATAACCTGGAATATCCGCAATTTGCGATGTGATCGTGCAATGGATTGTGACGCGAGCGTCATGGATGTTCTTCAGAATGCGTTCATACGTTGCCGGCTTGCGCCGTGCATCGTGCTCTGGCTGTAAACCATCGACAGAGACGACGACGTTCAGCTTCTTGAATTGATTCCATGCACTTGGGATCTCATGAAATGCGCTAGTAACAACCTGCGTATGGATGCCGCGACTCTCAATTTGCGGCAACAGTAATTCGAGTTCGTGATACCGAACAAAGGGATCGCCACCCACAAGGGATACATGGAGCGGCTTTCGCTCGTCGAGCAGCGCAAGCACCTTGCGAACCAGTTCCTCGCCTTTGTAGTCGTCAAGTCCACGCAGCGGAATCATGCCGCCAAGGTGCGCCGCATCGAAGGCATAGCAGCCGGGGCACCGCAAGGGGCATTCTTTGGTGATTTCGATCGAGAGCGACGGCGAGCGACCAGCGAGAATCCTGGACCATGCATGAACTACTTCTGATTTCTTCATTTCCACTCCATATTCGCCCTATCGTTCTCAGAAACGATTGTGAGATACGTGCAGCCTGCTTCAAGCACCAGGTAGGACATATGCAAACAAAGTGATTCGCCTTGAATGTAAAAAAGTGGCAGTGAAAAAATTCAGAATGGTGACGTTTTTTGTCGAATCAACTGTAGCTCTTGATTTGGAACTTATACGTCTATGAAATTTGGCTTGCACAAATCAAGGTCAGTCCGTTTGCAATCTACTGTGAGCTTGCCTCGTTCTGCGTTGCCAAATACCACCTTACTTATTTTCTATAAGCATCGTTGATCTTTGTCTGTTCGCTTATATACAGATACGAGCACGATTTATCTATCATGAGCATCGAGCGCGTCATATACAACTCTGGTTATGCCTCTGAGAAAATGCCGCGCATGGCGCAGCTATCTTGCCGCACTCCGCCTTGCGCGCACGGCCCCGGCCAGCTCGTCGAGCAGCGCGCGGGTTTGCGGCCAGTCGATGCAGCCGTCGGTGATGCTTTGGCCGTAGACCAGCGGCTGGCCCAGGATGTGTTTTTGCGCGCCGGCAACCAGATTGCTCTCGATCATCGCGCCCATGATTTTGCGATTGCCTTGGGCAACCTGCGCGGCGACATCGTGGCCAACGACGGGCTGGCGGCGATAGTCCTTGGCGCTGTTGGAGTGGCTAAGGTCGATCATGATGCGCGGCTCAATGCCGGCGCGCTCCATCAGCGCCGCGGCCGCGGCCACGCACTCGGCCGAGTAGTTGGTGCTTTTGCGACCGCCGCGCAAAATAATGTGGCAATCGGGATTGCCGGTGGTGACGAAAATCGCCGACTGGCCGTGCTTGGTGTGGCCTAAAAAAGTGTGCGAATAAGCGGCCGAGAGCACGGCGTCGATGGCCACCTGCACGTCACCCGAAGTCGCGTTTTTAAAGCCCACCGGGCAGGAAACGCCGGAGACCAGTTGGCGATGCACCTGGCTTTCGGTGGTGCGCGCCCCGATGGCTCCCCAACTGACCAGGCCGGCGATGTACTGCGCCGAAATCATGTCGAGCAGCTCGGTGCCGGTGGGCACGCCCATCTCGGCCAGATCGAGCAACAGCCGGCGCGCCAGCCGCAGGCCGTCGTTAATTTTGAAGCTCTTGTCAAGGTAGGGATCGTTGATCAATCCCTTCCAGCCGATGGTGGTGCGCGGCTTTTCGAAGTAGACGCGCATCACCAGGCAGAGGTCGGAGCGGAGCTCGTCGATCGCCTCTTTGAGCAGCGCGGCGTACTCGCGGGCGGCCTTCGTGTCGTGGATCGAGCAGGGACCGACGAGTACCAGCAGCCGGTCGTCGCGGCCATTCAAAATCGCGGAAATTTCGTTGCGCGCATCGAAGATGGTGGTCGAGGCGGCATCGGTGACGGGCATCTCTTCCTCGAGAAAAATCGGAGGAAGAACCACCTTGGTCCACTGCAGGCGAAGATCTTCAGTCGGGTGAAACATGGGCATCATCCTGGCACCGGGCGGCAAAAACGGAGTCATGGCGCGTCACGGCGCGGCCGCTTGATGAATAAAAACGGCTCTACTATGAATCTACCAGCGGAAAGGTACCCTGGAACGTTCAGCGCGTTTCTTCGTATGCGGCAACCGCGCCGCCGGCAACCAGCGCGCCAACTGTCACCGGAACCCACAAACGCACGTGGCGGTGACGCGACAAGCCGTCGCCGATGTACGCCTTGGCTCTTTTCACCCCCGCCAGATCAGCGTAGGCGCGCGTTTGCACTTTGTTGTTGTCAGAGTCGGTGTACTGGAAAGTGGCCTCGGAGAGCTGGCCCAGCGAGCCATAGACCGGCGGAGCATTGCGGAAATCATACTCGAGGTAGCTGCCGGTCTTGAATTTGGCAAGCTGTATTGCGGCTTTGTGGGCTTGCCTTTCAAGCCGCGCCTGCGATTTTTCCGCGGCGGCCTGAGTTTTGGCGGCCGATGATTTGGCCGCGGCCGAAGGCGCGGCGGTGAGCATGGCTGTTAAAAGCGCGACGACGAGAGAGCAACGGCAAAAAAAGTAGAAGGACATTGCGTTAGGCCCCTTTCCTGAACCAAAGCTGCATGGCCGCGGCCAAATGCGACAAAATGCCGCGGCGAAAACGGGAAGACGGGTCAACAATAGCATCAAATCGAGGCGCGAAACCGGAGAAGATGAAGACAGCAAAGGAAATGGGACACGCCATTGCACGGCGGATCGCAATCGGGAAAGCCATGCGCGGCTGCTACGCCTTGACACCGCCGAAGGAATCTCACTAAACTGAAGATGGATTTTTGTCGAAATTGTTCGACATAAGTTCTTGCTAAAGAAGAATTTAGAAGGCCGACCGGCCACGCGCGCCAGATGCCGCCGGAGAAACCGATTCGGCCTCGCAGGAGAAGCTGAGACCATGCCCGATGCGCGCCTCAGTCCGCGAGAGCGGCTGGTGNNCGAGCCGGTGGCCTCGCAGGCGCTGGCGCGGCATTTTGCCCATCGGGAGGGCATGAGTTCGGCCACGCTGCGCAACGTGATGGCGGCGCTGGGCGAAGCCGGGCTGCTCGAGCAGCCGCACACCTCGGCCGGACGGGTTCCCACGGCGCAGGCATTCCGCTCCTATGTGGCGCAGATCATGCAAGGGCGAATCGTCGCGGAAAATTTGGCCGCGGGACCGGCCGCCGGCAATTCGGCGCTGAGCGTGGCCCGGCGCGACGAGATTGAAGAGAGTTATTCCGGCGTCGCCAGCACGCACGAATATCTGGAGCGCACCTCGCATGTGCTGGCGCAGCTTTCGTGCGGGCTGGGCGTGGCGCTGGCCGGAGCCACCGCCAACCAGGTGCTCGAACACATTCATTTTTCACGGCTCTCGAATGGCCGCGTGCTGGCGGTGCTGGTGACCAAAACCGGCGCGGTGCTGGATCGCGTGCTGATGCTCGACCGCCAGATGGCGACGGTAGAGCTGGAAACGGCGGGCAGCTATCTGAACGAAAATTTTTACGGCTGGCCGGTCGAGCGGATTCGCGCCGAGGTGGCGCGGC
>PMHC01000017.1:312-5653 GCA_003156495.1 Acidobacteriaceae bacterium | reverse complement strand
GGATGATCCAGAGCTTCAAGGACGCGGCAACTAAAGCTCTCTTCGAGACCGGTTCCAGCCGCCGGTGGACGGCGATTCAAGCCGCGGCCCGCCGTAAGCTCGATCAGTTGGAAGCCTCCATGAACCTGGCCGACCTACGCATCCCGACGGGAAACCGATTGGAGGCGCTAAAAAGCCGTCGCGCCGGGCAGCACAGCATCAGAATCAACGATCAATACCGCATCGGCTTCCGCTGGAAAGACGATGGCGTGCACGAAGTAGAAATTACCGACTATCACTAATCAACGGAGTGACGAAATGACGATCAGCCGGCCAGCTTCAGGATGGAATCTGCAAAGAACTACGACGCGTCCGGGCGAAATGTTGCGCGAAGAGTTTCTGACGCCTCTCGGCATCTCGCAAAACGCTTTGGCGCTAAAAATCCGCGTACCCGCCACGCGCATCGGCGAAATCGTCCACGGCAAGCGCGCCATCACACCCGACACCGCGCTGCGTCTGGCGCGATTCTTCGGTAATAGTGCGGAGTTCTGGCTCAACCTTCAGCAGATGTACGATCTGTCCAAAGCACGACTCGAACTGCGTCAGACCATTGAGCACGATGTAGAAATCTACGCGAGCGCATAGCAGAAATCGCTACTTCTAGTACCGCGACCGCATGATTTGGTAATGATTACAATGAACTTTGGGTGCCCCAAGTCTCGATTTTGAAACCTGGGATACGACGAATTTACACGGTCACGATACTAGCCCGCCGCGCCTTCCAGCGCCTTCAAAATCTGCGGCGCCAGTTGGCTCACATTCCCCGCTCCCAGCGTCATAATCAGGTCGCCGGCTTGCGCCCGCGCCGCCACGGCTTTCACCGCTTGGGCGAACTCCGCCGCGCACTCCACCTGCGGGCCTTCGATCCGCTCGGCCAGCCGCTCGGCCGTCACGCCTGGAATCGGTTCCTCGCTGGCGGCATAAATCGGCAGCACCACCACCGTATCCACATCCTTGAAGGCCGTGCGAAACTCCTCCATCAAATCCTGCGTGCGCGTGTACCGGTGCGGCTGAAAGATCACATGAATCTTGCCGTGAAAATTCTCTCGCGCCGCGGCCAGCGTCGCCCGAATCTCGGTCGGATGGTGACCGTAGTCGTCGACCACCGTCACTCCGCGCGTCCGGCCACGCAACTGGAAGCGCCGATCGACTCCGCGAAAATTCTTCAACCCCTCGGCGATCTTCTCGGGCGCGACCTCAAGCTGCCGGGCAATCGCCACCGCCGCCGTGGCGTTCAATACGTTATGCCGCCCCGGCACATGCAGTTCGAACGGACCCAGCGGCCCGGCCGCCGTGTGCACCAAAAAGCGCGCGTGCGCATAGCCGCCCTCCTGGCCCGCGTCCAGCCTCTCCAGCCGGAAATCGGCCTCGGCCGCCTCGCCATAAGTAAAAACCCGCCGCCGCACACGTGGCAAAATTCCCTTTAGCCGCGCATTGTCCACGCAGACTGTCGCCGCCCCGTAAAACGGCACGCGATCCATAAAGTCCACAAAGGCCTGCTCCACATCGGCCATATCGTGGTAGCAGTTCATGTGCTCGCGGTCCAGATTCGTCACCACCGCCAAAATCGGCGACAGCTTTAAAAACGACCGGTCGCTCTCGTCGGCCTCGGCCACCAGATACTGCGTCGTACCCAGCCGCGCATTCGATCCCAGCGCGTCCACCCGGCCGCCCACCACCACCGTCGGGTCCAGACCGCCGGCGCTCAGCACCGCCGCCACCATCGAGGTCGTCGTCGTCTTGCCGTGCATCCCCGCGATCGCGATGCCATACTTCAGCCGCATCAGCTCGGCCAGCATCTCCGCCCGCTGAATCACGGGAATCTTGTGCGCCTCGGCCTCCAGCACCTCCGGATTGCTCGCGCTTACCGCCGAGCTGGTCACCACCACCGTCGCTCCGGCGATGTTGGCCGCGCTGTGGCCTTCGTAGATCGTCGCCCCCAGCCCAGACAGCCGTTCGGTTACCGCGCTCCGCTTCAAATCCGAGCCGGAAACCTTCATTCCTAAATTGAGCAATATCTCGGCAATTCCGCTCATGCCGATGCCGCCGATGCCTATAAAATGCGCGTGTTGTGAGGTCGCAAACATAATTGTGAAACTTTACTCTAACAGCGGCGGCACGCGATGAACAGCCAGTCATCGCAAGCGATTCTCGCCCCGACCGCAACTTATGCGCAAAATTGCTGTCTAAGTAATTGAAAGCCAGTCGCAACAGAGTAAGATCGGGCTGGCAGCGCTGAGCTGGAAACGAATCCAGCATCCGGCCTAGACCGGCGGCGCAAGGAGGAAATCATGCGGAAGCTCCGTTTAGTGGTCTTGACGATGCTGTTGGCGCTTCCATTCGCCGCTCTGGCGAATGCCCAGATTGCTGTAGGAATCGGTGTCGGCCCAGTCGTGGTTCCCGTTCCCGTCGATTACGATTACGATTATGCGGATTACGGCCCTCCGGTCTGCACCTGGGGCTACTATCCTTATTATCCCTATTCCTGCGCCCCTTACGGCTACTACGGGCCGGATTGGTTCGTCGGCGACCTGTTCATCGGCGCCGGCCCCTGGTACGGCTGGGGCGGGCATCATGGCTGGGGCGGCGGCCGTGATGGTTGGGGCGGCGGCCGTGATGGCTGGGGCGGTCGCGGCGACCATCGCTGGGACGGACGCGGTGATTATGCCCGAGGCGGCGACGGACGCGGCGGCAACGCCACACGCGGAGCAATAGGTGCTCCCGGAAGCAACAACACCGCTCGCGGCAACTATAACGGCGGCGCTCAGGGCTTCGCCGGCAACCGTGGCAACTACAACGGCAACGGCGCTCGCGGCGCGATGGGCGGCTATGGCGGCACGGCTCGCGGCAACTATAACGGCGGCGCTCAAGGCTTCACCGGCAACCGTGGCAGCTACAACGGAAACGCGGCGCACGGATTTAGCGGCGGCAGCTATGGCGGCAACGGCGCTCGCGGCGGAGGTTATAGCTCCGGCGGCTTTGGCGGTGGCGCTCGCAGTAGCTTTGGTGGCGGCGGCGGCGGCGGCGCAGCACGTGGTGGATTCGGCGGCGGCGGCGGATTTGGCGGCGGCCACGGCGGCGGTGGCGGCGGCGGCGGACACCGCTAAACGTTTAACCCTGCGGAGGGTTACCAACGGCCCGTTTGCTTCGGCAGACGGGCCATTTTTTCTCTCGCCGCCAAACTCCTGATTTTCTATCCCCGAAGCTCGCCGCAAAAATAAATCGTCATTTCAAAAATATCCGCAAAACAGTCGTTTTTAAGCCGTAAATCGGGGAGAAAAACCGCTTTTTCGGGCCCAAAAACGCGCTTGCCTTCCCTCTTTACGCGCCCCCGGCCAGTTCCGCCAGCCGGTCGGCGATCCGCGCGGCCGCGTCGGGATGCGCCTGCGTGCGCGCCGCCGTCGCCATCGCCGCCAACCGGATTGGCGAAGTCAGCAAACCGATCAACGCCCCCAGCAGCTTGCCGCTAACCTCCAGCTCCTTTTCTTCGAGCATCGCCGCCGCGCCCGCCTCCACCATCGCTTCGGCGTTACGCAACTGATGCCCGTCGGCAGCAGCGGCAAAAGGTACCAGCAACGCCGGGCGGCCGGCGGCGGCCAGCTCGGCCACCGTCGAAGCTCCGCTGCGCGCCAGCACCACATGCGCCCGCGCAAACTGCGCCGCCATGTCATCCAAAAACGGCCGCACCTGCCAGCGCTCGGGATCGGCGCCGCTGGCCGCATAAGCCGCCTGCGTCACCTCGGCGTGGCGCGCCCCGCTCTGGTGCAAAATCGTCAACCCCGGCACGGCGCACAAAAGCGCCGGCGCCAGTTGCGGCAAATGCGTATTGAAGATCCGCGCCCCCTGCGAGCCGCCAAAGATCAGCAGATGCGGCGCGCCCGTCGCCGGCGCCAGCGTGAAGAACTCCGGCCGCACCGGCACGCCCGTCACCTCGCCGTTGCGGAACCAGCGCAGCGCCGCGGGAAAGTTCACCGCCGCCGCCCGCACCCATTTGCCCACCAGCCGATTGGTCAACCCCGGCATGGCATTCGGCTCAAAGGCCATCGTCGGCACGCCCATCCCGAGCGCCGCCGCCATCGCCGGACCGGATGCGTATCCGCCCACGCCCAGCACCGCGCCGGGCCGGAACTCGCGGATCATTCGCCGGCAGGCGACGATGCTCAGCGGCAACCGCGAAAGCGTCCGCAGCCGCGTCGCCAGCGAAACTTTATTCAGCGGTCCCACGTTAATCAGTTGCAGCGGAAAACCCGCCGCCGGTACCAACCGCGTCTCCAGCCCGCGCGCCGTACCCACAAACAGCACCTCGGCCCCATGCCGCGCCACCAGTTCGCGCGCTGCCGCCAGCGCCGGAATGATATGTCCACCGGTGCCGCCGCCAGCAATCAGAATGCGTAATTTCGCCAAGATACGTCCTTATGAAAAGTTGTCTGTGCTCAGTCGTCAGTTAGTCGCTTTTTACTGCCCACTGATAACTGACAACCGATAACTGCTTTTATCACTCCGCCTGCCTCGATATATTCAACAGAATCCCAATCGAAGCCAGCGTGCAAAACAGCGAAGTGCCGCCGTGCGAAATCAGCGGCAGCGTAATTCCCTTCGTCGGAACCAGCGCCAGCACCACGCTGATATTAAAGAACGCCTGCAGCAAAATAGCGACCGTCAGCCCGAAAGCCAGCATCTTTGAGAACGGGTCGCGCGCGCGGTAGGCGGCGCGCAGCCCGCGCACGCCAAAAACGACAAAGAGCGCGACAATCAGCATGGCGCCCAAAAATCCCAACTCCTCGGCGATGTTGGCGAAGATAAAATCCGTCGACGACTCGGGCAGATAAAACAGCTTCTGCATTCCTTCCATGTAGCCGCGCCCGGTCAACCCTCCGGTGCCCACGGCGATCAGCGACTGATTGATGTGGAAGGCCGCGCGCGAGCCGGCCGGCGAATGCGCCGCCGGATGCAGATACGTCAACAAACGATCGCGCCGCCAGGGTGAAAGCAGAATCAGCGCCAGCACCGCCGGAACCACCGCGCAAAACGCGCCCACCAGATACTTCCACTCCATGCCGGCAAAAACCAGCACCATGGCGGTCACGCCGACCAGCACCAGCGCCGTCCCCAGATCGTTCTGGCAGACGACCATCACCACCAGCAGCAGCGGAATCGACGCCGCCCGCAGCAACACATGCCCGTCGCGGATCAGGCCCAGACGGTCATGCAAAAACCAGGCCAGAAACAATGCCAGCGCCGGCTTGGCAATCTCCGAAGGTTGAAAGCTGAAAAAGCTGCCGAAGCGAATCCAGCGATGGGT
>PMHC01000017.1:0-192 GCA_003156495.1 Acidobacteriaceae bacterium | reverse complement strand
CGGAAAAGACCATCACCAGCCCGGTCACCACCAGCATCAGCGTGGTAAAGAACAACCACTTATCGACGCCTACACGTTTTGCCATCGGCGTCTATCCGTTCTGCCGCGTCTTTCCATCCGCCAGCTCGCCCACCAGTTGCTTGAAGATGCGACCCCGTTGTTCGTAGCTATCAAATTGATCGAAGCTGGAGC
>PMHC01000246.1 GCA_003156495.1 Acidobacteriaceae bacterium | reverse complement strand
TCAATCCATACTCCGATACACCTATTCGTGAAAATGCGTGAATCGTTCGGCAAGCCGTCAGTGCGGATCTAAGCCATTGCCGGCGTTCGCCGCTCAGCGCGAAGATTCAGCCGCCCGACTCAATTCCTCTTAACGCGAAAAAACTTCCTTTCCCCTGCGGGAGGCCGCAAAACAAAAGGCCGTTGCGCAATAGCGCGGCGGTCTTTTGTTTTTTTTGCAGGCGAAAATCGTGGTCTGGCGCATGTAAACGGGGATAAGATTAGGGCGCATCGGAGGAGGCGCCATGAGTTTACTGCAACAGGACTTCACGGAACTGGATGACGCCGCGCGGGGCGAAGAGCTGACCAGAGGCACCAGCCACCTTGTATGGGCGGCCGTTATCGCTACGCTCGTCATCGCCGCGGCCATCGCCGCCTATGACATCTCGGCGCGGAAGCCGCCGGCCGCCACNNCGACGCCAACGGAGAGCCCACCACGCGAGAGAGCTTCGATCAGGTGCTGGTCTTCACCCGCGTCCGGCTGCACAACCAGTCCGACCATCCGCTGGTGCTGGCAAACACCATCACCAACGCCACGCTCAACGACGGCATCCACTCCAGCTACGCCGCCAGCAAAAGCGACTATGCGCGGATCTTTATCGCCTATCCCAACCTGGCCGCGCCGCAGGGAACGGCGCTCTCGCCGCAGAACACAAGAATCGAGGCCGGACAGACAATCGAGGGGGAGTTCGTTTCGTCCTTCCTGCTTACCAAGCAGGCATGGGACGCGCGCAAGAAGCTGGACTACACCTTCAGCTTCCAATACCAGCCAAAGCTAACGCTCGCGCCCCACGTAGCGGTTACGGAACGTTAGCGGGAACGGGCGCGTTCTTGGGCGTGGAAAGATAGCCCGAAACTTGATTCTTCGAGCTGATGTTGAAAACCACCACCTCGAACAGCGCCGGCTCTCGGCCGCTATAAAATTGCAGCGGCTCGTTCACGTTGCGGTCTTTCTTCTCGTAGGATTTGTCGTCGGCAAAAATGTTGACCGTAAAGCGGCTCTTCTTGATGTCGGCTTTCTTCAACTCCATGCTGACCGTGCCCACGGGTTTGCGCTGGCCTTTGTTCAGCGTGAACTCGTAGTAGCGGCGGTCGCTCTTGTGCTCGAGCATCACCAGTTCGTCGTGATTGCGCGCAATCACGCTATTGGTGCCGCTCAGGTCGCCGCGCACCGATTGCAACTGGCTGACCGTGCTGGCCAGTTCATTCTGCGTCTTGCCCAGATCGCTTCTTACCCCGCCCACGTCGCTCTTCACGTGCGAAACCTCGGTGGAGACGGCGTTGACCTGCTGGGTAGTCTGCTTTTGCGCACTTTCAAAGCGCTGGCTGTCGGCTTCCTGACGCTGAATAATCGCCTGTGCGCGGTCGTCCAACTGCTTTTGCGTCAGGCCTAGTGACTTGCCCAACTCGTCGGTGGCCACGCGTAGTCGCGCATCGGTCTCGCGCAGCTCGGCCGCCAGTTCGCGGTTCTGCTGCTTGGCCTCGGCCACATCCGCCTGCAGGCTGGTGATACGGCCGCCCAACGACGAGCACCAGACAAGGCCCGCAATCGCTGCGACCAGCGCTATCGCAATCGCGGCCAGCAATGCGCCGGAGTACGTCCGTGGAGTACTGTCGATTTCACTCATCTTTTTTGCCTTTCCTGCCTGGGCGGGCTGCATGCCAGCGCGCCCCGATCATCGCGGTATTCTCTCCGGTAAGAAGTCATTTCGCGGAAATGACCTTCTTCGTTCCGGAACTTCCCGCGGTTTACAATTTCATTGAGGTCGGCTTAATGGGACAAAACCATGCACGCCTCTTCATGCCTCCAGCGAAGATACAGGATATATCGAGTAGCTGGGAGTTGTGCAGAGAAAGAAGTGCCCCCATCGAGACGAAGTGGCATCCGGTCAGAGTGGTTCGCCCCCGTGGCCGGCATGGAAGTGCTAAATTATTAACATCTTTACTGAGTGTTTTCGGCGCCGGGCCATAGGGGGTAGGCGCAGAACTCCATCGCAAAGGCGAACAGCCACTAAAAATAGGGAGATTCAAGGGTATGCCGACTGCGAATGCAGGAAAGGGCCTTGAAGGAGTTGTCGCCGCTAACTCCGGTATATGTTGGATTGACGGAGCTGCGGGGATTCTCTCCTACAGAGGCATAGATATTCACGAACTGGCCGAGTATTCGACCTTCGAAGAAACCACCTACCTGCTATGGAACGGCCTGCTGCCCAACAAACTGGCGCTGCGTGAATTTACCACCCAACTGGCGCTGGCTCGCTCGCTCGATCAGCGCATGATCGACCTGCTGCGCAGCTTCCCGATGGCCGCCAGCCCCATGGAAGTGCTGCGCACGGCCGTCTCGGCGCTGAGCTTTTACGACGTCGATGAAAAAGACAACTCGCACGACGCCAACGTGCGCAAGGCCTATAAGCTGACGGCGCAAATCGCCATGATCGTGGCCATCTACGACCGAATGCGCAAGGGTAAGGAGATCATCCCTCCCGATCGCTCACTCTCTCACGCCGCAAATTTTCTGTGGATGCTCAGCGGCGAAACCCCCTCGGCGACCGCCGTCAAAACCATGGACATGGCCCTGGTGCTGCACGCCGACCACGAGTTGAACGCCTCCACCTTCGCCGCGCGTGTGATTGCCGCCACCCTTTCCGACATGTACTCGGCCGTTACCGGCGCCATAGGCGCGCTCAAAGGCCCCCTGC
>PMHC01000187.1:2437-7214 GCA_003156495.1 Acidobacteriaceae bacterium | reverse complement strand
CCCTGGCTGCTGTGGCTCGTCACAGCATAGCCGTAATCGAGATGCGGATGCTGCCGCGCGTTGAACTCGACCTCGCGGCCTGAGTCCATGCGCAGTTTCAGATTGCCGTCCTTGTCGATGTGCTCCACTGTGCCCAGTTCGCGGTTCGCTAACCGCTGCTCGTGATACGGGGCCGTAAGCTGCACGCGGTCGCCCTCGGCGAACGTGCGCTCGCTGTCGCGGTAGACCGTCACGCCCTGCAACCGGCGCGGGTCGTAGCCCAGCTCCTCGCCGTTGCTGCGCCTCACCGTGAGCGTGTTGCTCTCGCGGTCCACATGCGACACACGCGCATATTCCCCGGCCTCGATGCCCAGAGGCTTCGACCCTTTCGAGTAGCGCAGCACGTCGCCGCGCTCGTAGTTTTGCGCGTGCTGTCGATCCGCGCCCGTCACGTCCTGCCGCGCATACAGCACATGCACGCGCTGCTCGTCGCCTTTGACCTGGCCTGTCTCCTGCATCGCTCGATGGATGTGGTTGTTTAACTCGCGCCGCGATTCATTGTCCGGCGAGATGACGAGCGTCTTTTCCGGTGAGCGCACGTACTCGCGGGCGATTTCGTTGATGCGTTCCTGCCGGTCGCCGATCTCATGTACCCGGCCCTGGCTGTTGAGATTGCCGATAGCCTCGCGCACCTCGCCGCGTGCAAGCTGCCCCACGGCTTCTTTGAGAGCCGGGTCTTTCTGCCGGATGATCTCATCCAACCTGGCCGTGCGCATCCCAGCCTCTTGTAACTGCGCATAAGGTCGGCCAGCTTCGACGGCTTCATGCTGCCGCACATCGCCGACGAACAGAACACGATCATTTTCCCTTAGCCGCTCGGCGAACGTGTGCATCTGCTTGGTGCTTGCCATGCTCGATTCATCGATCACATAGAGCCGCTTCTGTCCATCGTCCGCGCGGTCGCCGCGTGCAAGATGCCGCTGCAAGGTTTGTGTCTCGATGCCAGCTTCGGCGAGCTTCTGCGCGGCCCTCGATGTCGGCGCGAGTCCTTCGACCTGATAGCCCGCGCGCTCGGCCCCTTCACGGACAGCGGCTAAGGAAGTAGTTTTTCCGGCTCCGGCTACACCCTCAAGCGCCATCATGCGGTCACGGCTCGTCAGCACATCCTCGACCGCGTGCCGCTGGCTCACGCTCAAGTGTGGATGCTGCTCCATCGTCTGCTGCCGAACCTGGCCGTCTGCCAACACCTCGCGTGTGCCTTGCCCCATCTTCATTCGCTCGATCAGCTCACGCTCGTAACCCTGCATCTCGCCGGTAGTGAACGCGCGGCCTGCGAGTCCTGGCCTGCGCTCCACTTCGATCAGCTCATGCGATTCGACGCGCCGCTCGAACTCGGCCCGCAACTCCGGCAACCGCGCTTCACCCATTGTGTGTTTGAGCGCATCGCGCATCAGCGTACGCTCGTCGGCCACGGCCTCGCGCTCCATGCCACGCTCGCGCGCATAACTCATGCCCTGTTGCGCCGCACTCGTGGAGGATTCCGGCCTCAGCTCCACACCTGGCCGTTGTGCGGCCTCCACGATCACACGCTGCGGCTGCTGGCCGTGCTCCTGAGCGAGCCTCTGATGCTGCTCGCGCACTTCTTCGTGCGAGAGCGGCTGCTTCGCATCCCGCGTCTGATGCGCCGCGATCTGAGCGGCGCCAGCCCCGCGCACGCCCGCCGTTTCCATGTGCTCCTCGATCTGCTGCCGCCGCGGACTCGACGCCTCCAGATATTCGCGCGTGTAACCCTTGATCTCCGGCTGTCCATGCTCGCCGCGCTCGATCTCGTAGCCGATTTGCTGCAACCTGGCCGCAAGCTCCGAGCGGTACACCGCCGTTGCGTACTGCTGCGTCTTGTAAAGCTCCTGCGGCTGCAACGCCCGCGTCTGGCCGTCCGCCGTTTCCGTCACGTTGAACACAACCGCGTGCGTGTGCAACTGCGGCGCTGCGTACCCATCGACCGGACGGCTGCTGTCATGCTCGAACTTGGCGACGGCCCACGCGCCCGTCGTCTGCGCCGGGACGTTGCCGCCCATGCGGGCCTGCGCGTACTTTTCCATCTCGTCGAGTGCCACACGCACGCTCTCCCTGTGGGCATCTCTCACCCGGTCGTCGCCGCCAACAAGCGCGGTCAACGATACCGACTTCGGCGCGCTGAACGTCGCATCCCATCCCGCCCGGTGCTCCATCGAGCGCACCGTGTCGCCATTGGCATTCACATACTCGCGGGCCGTCTGATGCCGCACCAACTGCTCGCCCGTCTCCGGGTGCTGGCCTTCGCTTAACCGCGCGAACTGCTGCTCCTGCACTTCACCGCGCAACCCGTAACGCTCGGCCAGCTTGCCTTGCCACTCGCCGCGCACATGGTCGCCCTCTGTGTAATAGTTCTCTCTGGCGTTGGCGAACTCCTGCTTGTGATACGCCTGCGCCTGGCCGCTGCTGATGGGCTTCGACAGAGTAATCATGGCTTCACTCGAAGAACGGATGTTGTTCGTTCACCGCTGCGGGCTGCTGCTCTTGCTCCTGCTTCTTTTGGACGGACTTCGGGGGCTTGCGTTGCGGCGCTGGCTGCCCGCTTGAACCATTGCCTGGCCCGCCACCTTGCACCGTCACCGGCTGCGGCGCTCTCGCCGGCGTTGCCGCTGCCGGTGTCATCTTCCGCTCGATGAACTTCTCCGCATTCGATTGAACCTCGATGTACGGGAACCGCATCCGCAGAACAAGATTGCCGTGCTTCATGTACCCATGCAGCGGGTCGAGACCTCCGACCTCGGAAGCCATCACAAGCGGCTCGCGCGTGATCTCCCGCTGCTCGCTCTCCGAGTTCCTGGGGAACCGGCCCACCGTGCGCGACTCGCGGAACCGCTCGATCTCGACTTCCCCTATCGCTTTCGAGATCCACTCCGACGCATACGGCTCGCTGGTTTTCAAGAAGATCTTCGTTGCCGGTTGGCTCAACATCGCCTCGGCCACATGGCCATACAGCGCCTCTACCTGCGCCTTGCCCTGGAAGCCAAGGACCATCGGGTTATTCGATTTCCGGTTCTCCGTCACCGCCGTCATCAACTGCGGCAACCGTTGCAGGCTGGCCAGCTCGTCCAGCACGAACCATGTCTTGCGGCCTGCCATCTCGCCGTCGTTCATCAGCCGCAACACGAGCAGGTCGAGCCACAGGCTGATGAGCGGGCGCATCCTCTCCCGCATGGTCGGCTTCGACGTGAGGAACACCCAGCCCTTGCGCTCTGCGGCCCATTGAACCGTGCTCCAGCGCCGCTTGGTTTCCGCCTCGCTGGGCAGCAGCTTGAACGCATCCGCGACCATGTTCAACGACCCCAGAACGCCGCTCCGCTGGTTCGCCGCGCCCCGCGCGATCATCGCCTCAAGCTCCGTCCCTTCGACCCGTTTGTCGATCTCGTCGGCGTTCGCCATCCAACTCGTCAGCTCCTGCGGCGTCGGTTTCAGATTGAGCAGATGAGCGAAGATTTTGCGTGGAGCCTCCACGAAAAAGCGGTTCTCGCGGCCCTGGTCCGGGAACAAGCTGGCGGCTAAGGTAAGAGCCTCGGCCTCGTGCGGAACCTCGTCGCCCGGAGTCCAGAACGGACACCGCGCGTCCAAGGGATTCAGGATCACATCGCCCCGCGATTCTCTGTAAAACTGCGGCAGATATTCCATCGCCGGGTCGTACACGATTGCGGCCTCGCCGCGTTCCCATATCTGCGCAAGCATCTGCCGGATCGCCGCCGATTTGCCCATCCCGCTATCGCCCACGATCAGGAAGTGCATCGCCTCGCGCTCGCGCGGGATGCGCGCCCACCGGCTGGCATTTTTGCGGAAGAGTTTGTCGGCCCACGTCCGCTCTTCGTTGATGAACATCACCCCATCCGGCAGGTAACTCATCAGCCCTTTCGACCGGCCCAGCTTGGTATTGAACTCCGAGGTCGTGACCAGCTCCGGCCCGCGCAGCCTGCGCCCGTGCTTCCACACCATCCGCCGCGCCCGGTCCCTCGGCACCGTCACGAACAGAGCCAGCGCGAAGAACGCCAGAGACCAGTATGTGGACCGCTTCATGAAGTCCCACAGCGTTTGGTTCTGGAAGACGTAGCTCCCCATCAGCTCATGCAGCCCACGGTCGTTGAACACCCCCGCCGTCCACTCCAGCCGCGTCAGTCCGTCCTTCACTCCCTCGTCCGTCAGCCGGTACCCCAGCTTCCCGTCCGCGCCCTTTACCGCCTCGATCTCGTCGCCGGTCACGAGCACCGGCTCGCCCTTGGCCGTCACCCCTTCGAGCAGAGTGTAACGGGCCTTCGCTGCCGGGAGCTTCTGCCGCGCTCCGCTCTTCAGGTAGTCGAACAGGTAGAGCCGCTCCGCTGCCGTCCAGCCGTGCCAGTAGTCCAGACAGAACACCCCGAAGAAGAACAGGCAGCTAAGGAAAAATGCTCCCCACGTCCACACATGCGACCGGCTCGGCCACGGTTTCGAGTACTGTTTCCGTCCCCACTCCGCCATGCTCACCCCTCCTTTGACTGTGGTTCCCCAGCCTCTTTCTCGTCCGCTTTGCCGACCGCCTTCCGCGCCGCCTCCAGCCGCTCCCGCGCCCGGTCTCCCTTCACCGCGTCGGCCCGCTCGATCAGACCCCGCATCTCGGCCTCGGTCATCGGCCCCTGGCCCTGCCCGCCGTTACTGGTCCGGAACTGGAGATTCAGGAACAGCGTCCGCAGCGCCAGCACCTCGGCCAGCGTCACCCGCCCCGCAAGCG
>PMHC01000187.1:0-2386 GCA_003156495.1 Acidobacteriaceae bacterium | reverse complement strand
CGCTCACCGCCGTTTCGATTGTGCTGGGGATTTGGGCCGCACGCTGGCCGCGTGCCGCAACGTGCCGGGCAACGGGCCGAACAGAGCCGTTTTCTTGCTAAGGGGAGGGGCGTCATCAAGTTACCCCTTCAGCAACGCCAGGTTGCTATTAGAGTAACCCGATTTCACGGATTTTTCCTCTTAGCTGCTTGTTTTCTGATGGTTCCCGCTCCGGTAACCGTCAGCAACTTCGCAGCAACCCGCGCGGGGTGACGTGTCACCCTTAACCCGCTGCCATAGGCAGCGTGCTTTTAAGTTCGCCGGTGATTTCACGTTTTCGAACTATTGAACGCATAGGCGGACGGACTGAAGGGAGCCGTCGCCTATGGGAGGCCTAATCGGCATCGCACAGCTCATCGTCGCCATCATCGCCCTCGTCATCAGCATCCGCCGCAAGTAGCACTGACATTCTCAGTCTGCTGGCAAGACTCAANNGCAAGGCCGCCCCGGAAGGCGGCCTCGCTGGACACCGGGCAGCCTACTCGAAACGCCCGTACACGTTGTCGTTCGGCACAAACGGCTCCGGCATCTCCTGCCCGAGCGCCGCCCCCCGCACCACCATCACGTAGTTGGTCGCCCCCAGGTCGGACGGAAAACCCTTCACCGCCTTGACCGCGTCCTCGCTGAAGTCCACGTCGTGCAACTGGAAGAACCGCCGCGCCATTTGGTGGGAGAACGAGTGCGCGAACCGGTACAGGCCATCATCGAACTGGTTCACCGCTGCCGCCAGCTCCAGCGGAACCGTGGGGCCGTGGGTCACCGTCCCATGCCCCATCCTGCGCCGCTTGTGAAACGGATGTGGCCAGTCCCAGTCGGGATCGAAGCCGTCATCGCCCAGCACGGCCACCGCGTTGTAGTCGTACAGGAGCAGCCGCGTGTACCGGGACCGTGCCAGGATGCGGCTGACTTGTTCGTGCCGGACCTGATGGAACTTCGTGGAGTCGCGGCCCCGGACCTTCGCTTCGAGGAACGCTGCGGCCTCCACCTCCGCGCCGGAGGGAAGCTGATAACGGATCAACATCCCGATGTCGCCGTAGCTCGTCTCCCGTGCGCCGTGGAACTTGTAGACTTCCCATTCAAGTTGCAACGGGTACCGCAGACCCTCCAGCGTCGTCTCACGAAACTGCCTTCGGAACCGGATCAGCAGGTCGTGTGTGATGGAGTCTTCTTTCCAGTCGAGCGGATAGTGACGCTGCACCGCCTCGGCCAGCTCGTACTCCATCCGGTTTTCCATCTCCACGATGTGCAAGTTTGCTCCCGGTGCAGCACAGGCCGCCCGAAGAGCGGCCTGTGCTGCCATTTGCTTAACCTTTAGCCGGGAGCGTTCCTACGGCCTTGCTCCTGGACCTCCAAAGGAACACCACTAAGGCGATTTGCAGCCCAATCACCGCCACGAGTATCGTCCAGTCGCTGGCGCTGACCGGAACACGGACCATCTTAAACGAAAGCTCTCCAGCCTCTTTTACTCTGTCCGATGTGATCACCATCTCCATCGGAGGACCATGTCTCCACAGCCGCCATGCAACCCCCATTTCACAAAGGACGATGAGGGTCAGGAGAACCTTTGCCGCGAGTCGAGCTAGTCGCATCTCTCATCCTCACTGTTGGGGGTTGGTGGGAGTTGAAAAGGATGCCGGTTCAAGTCCCGTCCGATAACTTTGACTGGACATTCCCCAACCTTGCTCGGTATTGATTGGATCAATAGTGAATTGCCTGACTACATCTGCACCCCAAGTCCGCGTTCCTTGTGTGCCTAAAAACTGCTGGCCAAGCTCATGTTCAAAAACGTTGCTATCCACAAAAATGTTTGAGCTTCTGGGCCCTCCACCGCTGCCTGCCCCTTTAATGTCTATGTAACTCAGAGCAGTCCCATTCTTCGTCGTTTGAGACCCTCCATCAGTTCCGCCAGGCTCTTTATCAGTGGCGACAAAATTCAGATAGCCGGATTTCGCACCTTTTACAGCGCCATCATCGGACATCGACCCGTTGGTGAACGTGTAATCCAACTTGATGTTCGAGTTGCCGAAGTCTTTCTGCGCCTTGCCCAAAAAGTCCTTTTGAAAGGCCTTCCAATCAGCTTTGGTCAATTTAGCGTTCTTGTCCAAAATCACGTTGACTTTCACAGTGATCGAGCACTTCGAATCATTCGCGCAAGAACTCGGAACGGTGTGACCGTCTGGATCGAAGCGCGTCAGCGGATTGTTTCCCACGTATGCGTAGAGGTTGAGCGACTGCGGATTATCCAGCTTCGCGTATGGCACAGGTACGATTTTGGCTGACCAGTCCGGACTCAGCCAACGTCCCATTGAGCTTGCGTAGTACCTTGCCCCGAAGTAGTCGTTACCTG
>PMHC01000071.1:5852-5979 GCA_003156495.1 Acidobacteriaceae bacterium | reverse complement strand
CCGACCAGGCCGATCAGCCGATCGACGAGCTGGTTCAACGGTCCCTCCTCCATGCCGCCGCGCTCACGCAAAGGGAAGGCGACATTCTCACGGACGCTAAGCGAGTCAAAGAGCGCGCCGTTCTGGA
>PMHC01000071.1:223-5827 GCA_003156495.1 Acidobacteriaceae bacterium | reverse complement strand
GAAAGCCCATCAGCAGGCGCAGAGAAACGGACTTGCCGACGCCGCTACGACCCAGGATGCAGAGCGTTTCGCCGCGACGCACCGAAAAGCTGACCTTCTCGAGCACCGAGCGGCCATCGAAAGCGATGGAAACCTCGCGGAAGGCGATCACCTGCTCGCCCAGCCCGGAGGCGGGAAGCGTGGCCGGTTCGGCTTGCTTCTTGCCTTCGGCCAGCGCGTCCAGTTCCGCGGCCAGCGTTTCCGCCGGCTCAGTCTGCGCGGAATCGGATTGGTCGGATGAGTCGAAAAGCCCCATGCCTACAGCTTACGCGATGCGCGCCGGCCAGCGGGCCGACGNNCGAAGCCCATCATGACGCTGGGCGCTCCCAGGTTGCGCTCGAAATCGCCGACAATCGGCACCGATCCGCCCGAGCGGATAAAGACCGTGTCGCGTCCCCAAACCTCGTGCAGCGCGCGCGTCGCCGCCTGCACGTAGGGGTTATCGACGCGAATCAAGCTTGGATCGCCGGAGTGAATCAATCGGACGTCAAGCTCGATGCCGGCCGGCGCGATTTTTTCCACGTAATTCTTGTAGAGGGCGAAGGCCTTGGCCGGGGTCATGCCCGGAACCAGCCGCATGGAGACCTTGGCCGAAGCCTTGGCGGGAATCACGGTTTTAGCGCCAGCGCCGGTAAAGCCGCCGGGAATGCCGTGCACGTCGAGCGTGGGCCGGGCCCAGGTGCGCTCCAGAACGCTGTAGCCGGCCTCGCCGGTTAATTGCTTGGAACCGACTTCGGTCTGGCGATAGTGCTCCTCGTCGAAGGGCAGGCTGCGCCAGGCGGCCAGTTCCTCGGGGCTGGGCGGAATGATGCCGTCGTAGAAACCGGGAATCAGGATATGGCCGTTCTCGTCTTTGAGCTTGGTGATGATCTGCGCCAGAGCCACCAGCGGATTGGGCGCCGCGCCGCCATACTGCCCCGAGTGCAAATCAGTTTTGGCACCGCGCGCCTCGATCTCGGTATAGATCATGCCGCGCAGGCCGACGCAAAGCGTGGGCAGGCCGTCGGCGAAAAGCTCGGTGTCGGAGATCAGCGCGAAATCGCTTTTGAGCTCGGGCGGCTTTGAGGCCACGTAGCTGGCGATGCCCTCGCCGCCCATCTCCTCGTCGCCCTCCAGCAGAACGCGAATGTTGATCGGCAGCGCCCTGTTGGCCGCCAGCAGCGACTCCAGCGCCTTGACCTGCGCCCAGATCTGCCCCTTGTCGTCGCAGGTGCCGCGCGCGTAAAGGTTGCCGTCGCGCTCGGTGGGCTCGAAGGGCGGCGTAATCCACTCGTCGAGCGGATCGACCGGCTGCACGTCGTAATGGCCATACAGCAGCGCCGTCGGCTTGCCCGGAGCATGAAGCCACTCGGCGTAGACCAGCGGATTGACCGCGGTCTTGACCAAATGCGCATTCTCCATGCCGATGCGCTTGAACTCGGCCACCAGAGCCTCGGCGGTTTTGAGGCAATCGCCCTTGTGCTCGGGCAGCGCGGAGATGGAGGGGATGCGCAGCAGCGTCTTGAGCTCGTCGAGAAAACGCGCGTGGTTCTGTCGCGCATAAACAATAGCGGGAGAGGACATGAAAATCGCTCCTTCAGAAAAAAATCGTCCGATGCGAGTATAGACGGCGCGGCGGACTTTTCGACCTCCGCGCTCCGAGGCAGGAAAGGAGGTAAATCGTTTGGCGAGACTCCGCCATAAAAAGTAAGCTGGATAGATACATGGAAAATGCGGTAAAAGTCCTAATCGCCGAAGACGAGCCGAATGCACTGTCCGGCCTGGCGGAGTTAATCTCCGGCTGGGGTTACCGGACCGAAGCGGCCCGCGACGGCGCCGAAGCCTGGGAAAAAGCTCAGGCATGGGAACCGGCGATCGTGGTCACCGACCTGAAGATGCCGCGGCTGGACGGCATGGGATTGCTGGCCAAGCTGGCCGAAGGCAATGCCGACGAGCACATCGCCGTCGTGGTGCTCACCGCCATGGGCTCGATTCAGTCGGCCGTAGAAGCGATGAAGCTGGGCGCTTACGACTTTTTAGAAAAGCCGGTCAACGCCACGCGGCTGAAAACCATTTTGGCCAACGCCGCGCGGCAGCACGATACGGCGATTGAACTAGAAGTCGCCCGCCGGCGGCTGCGCGAAACCGGCGTGCTGGGCCGTCTGGTGGGCGGCTCGATGGCCATGCGCGAAATCTTCGCGCTGATCGAGCAGATCGCCCCCTCGAATGTGCCCGTGCTAATCACCGGCGAAAGCGGCACCGGCAAGGAGTTGGTGGCGCGCACGCTGCACGATCTGAGCCCGCGCAAAACGCGGCCCTTCGTGGCGGTCAACTGCGCGGCGATTCCCGAAACACTGATCGAAAGCGAAATCTTCGGCCACGAAAAAGGCGCCTTCACCGGCGCGGTCGAGCGGCGCGCCGGCTGCTTCGAACTGGCCTCGGGCGGCACGCTGCTGCTCGACGAAATCGGCGAAATGCCGCCGGGCACGCAGGCCAAGCTGCTGCGCGTGCTTGAGGAGCGCAAATTCCGGCGGCTGGGCGCGCGCGCCGAGCAGGAGATCGACGTACGCGTGCTGGCGGCCACCAATCGCGATCCGCAAAAAGCCGTCGATGAAGGCACGCTGCGCGCCGACCTTTACTACCGGCTGAACGTCTTCAACATTCTGATGCCGCCCCTGCGCCAGCACATGGAAGATCTGCCGGCGATGGCCGAAGCCATGCTTGCCGAGATGAACCAGAAGCATGGGCGCAGGGTCTCCGGCATGACCGCCTCATTGCAGGAGCGGCTGATGGCCTACAGTTGGCCGGGCAACGGCCGCGAGCTGCGCAACACCATAGAGCGGGCGGTGATTCTCTGCCCCGACGGCGCGCCGCTCGACGCCGGACACCTGCCGAAGGGCTTCGGCGAAAACGCCGTCGCACCCGCGGCCGATGGCGACGCCATCGAAATTCACGTTGGCTCTACCGTGCACGAAGCCGAACGGCGGCTGATTCTGCGCACCCTGGAAGCCGCCGGACAAAACAAAACCCGCGCCGCCGAAATTCTGGGTGTGAGCCTGAAAACGCTGCACAATAAACTCAAGGAGTACGGCAAAACCGGGCTGTTGCAGGGCGAATAGCTTACAACGATCGCGCGCGAGGCCGTCGCGACGCTTCACACAACGCCTTATTAAAATTCGATGCGCTTAAAAACCCAACTCGTGCTCGCGATTACCGCCCTGGTCTTTTTTGTCGCCGGGCTGCTTTCGCTGGTCTACGTTCACCAGTTAGTAAAGGCCGCGGTTGGCGACACCTACAACACCGACCTGATGGTGGCCCGCCAGGTCAGGCTGGCTCTTGAAAACGCGCTGGAAACGGGACTCAAGGGCCGCACCGTCGATCCCCGCGACCCAACGGATCTGCGCGCGCTGATGACGCAGGCAATGCACAGCGACGCCACGCTGAAGGCCTCGCTTGAAGCCGTCAACCGCTACTCGCTGACCGTCTACGACGTGAACATCGGCGACAGCCACAGCGTCACGCTGCTCAGCACCAATCCCGACAACGAAGGCAAGCCGCTGCCCGCGCGCGCCAATTACGACATTCTGCTCCAGGCCGACGCCATCAGCATGATGGCCCAGGTCTTCGGCAAGCCGCGGGTCTTCGACGTGGTGGCGCCGGTTGAAAACAACGGCATGCTCTTCGCCACGGTGAACGTGGGCGTGCGCACCTCGCTGCTGCGCGCCGTCTACGCGCCGCTGCTGAAAAAAGCCCTCTGGCTGATGGGCTTTGTGCTGGCCGCGGCGCTGGCCGCCGCTTTTCTGCTGAGCAATCTGGCGCTGCGGCCGCTGACGGAAATCAGCCGCCAGCTCGACCGGCTCTCGGCGGCTGAAGAAACGCCGCCCGAGGACGAGTCGGCGCGCAAGCAGGATGTGGCCGCGCGCGTCTCCAACAAAATTGAAAAAATCGGCCAGCGCATGAAGAGCGTCGAAGAGGTTTACTCGGCGCTGCGCGAAAATCTCGACCAGATTCTCGGCAACCTGCAGGACGGCATTCTGCTCTTCACCGAAGACAGGCGGGCCGTGCTGGTCTCGGAATCGGCGCGCCGTTTTCTCGATCTGGACAGCGGCAACCTTCTGGGCCGAACGACGCAGGAAATCTTCACGCCGGCGACAGTGCTGGGCCGCGCTCTCGGCGAAGCGATCGCGGCCGGCGAAAATCTGGGCAAAGAGGAGATCCTCACCGAAAACGGGCGGCGCATCCAAGCCTCGGTGGACTTTATCCACGACGGCGCCTCGCGGCGCAGTCTGGGCGCGCTAGTCTCGCTGCACGATCTGGAGTCGGAGGCCGAAATCGAGTCCGAGCTGGAGCTTTCGCGGCGCATGGCGGCAATCGGCCGGCTGACTTCGGGCGTGGGCCACGAGGTAAAAAATCCGATCAACGCCATCGTCGTGCATCTGGAGCTGCTCAAGGCCAAGCTAGGCGATACCGGCAATGGCGCGGCCAAACATCTGGAGGTCATCGACGCCGAAATCCGGCGGCTGGATCGCGTCGTGCAAACGCTGGTGGACTTTTCCCGGCCCGTGGAGCTGGATCTGCGCGAACAGGATCTGCGGCCAATCATCGGCGACGTGCTGGCGCTGGCCGCCGACGAGCTGGCCATGCACCGCATTAAATTGGTGAACAGCCTGCCGGAGAGCCCGCTCGTCGCCAAGGTCGACGCCGATCTGCTCAAGCAGGCTGCCCTCAACGTAATTCTGAACGGCGCGCAGGCCATGCCCGAGGGTGGACGGCTGGAGGTGACGCTGGAAGAGACGCCGCGCGAAGCCGTACTCCGCATCGCCGACCAGGGCCCGGGCATTCCCGAAGAGATTCGCGAGAAAATTTTCAATCTCTACTTCACCACCAAAAGCGGAGGCAGCGGCATCGGCCTGGCGATGAGCTATCGCATTTTGCAAATGCACCACGGAAGCATCGACGTAGAATCAAAAGAGGGCCGCGGCGCGGTCTTCTTTCTGCGCATTCCGCTCGCAGCCGCAGACCGGGGACACAGGCGCATGAAGGCGACGAATTCGGCGGGCGAAACGAGGGTGCGGAGATGAGATCGCTTGCCAGATACGCCGGGTGGCTGCTGCCGTTTGCGCTCTCGGGCTGCATCTTCCACCACAAGAATCGACCGGTGCCGACGCAAACGCTGGCGCCGGCTGCACAACGCCCGCTGCCACTCGACCTTATTTCGGTCGATCTGCCGTTTACCTTGCCGACGCGTCCCATCAAGCCCATGACGAAGCTGCCGGAGCAGGATCTGCAGACCCGTCAGCACCGGCATAAAAAGTCCTCGGGCAAGCGGCCGGAAGAGACAGCCAACACCCAGGAGACAGCAGGGGTCGTGGCGATCGGTTCGCTCTCCTCTGGCGGCTCGGCGGAGTTTCGCCACCAGACGGAAGAATCGATCTCGGCGACCGATGGCAAGTTGAAAAGCATCAAACGCCCGCTGAACGATTCCGAGCAGAAGATCGCCGAACATATTCGCGGATTTCTGAAGCAGGCCCGTTGCGCGCTAGGGTCGGGCGACGTGGAGGGCGCGCACACGCTGGCCGCCAAGGC
>PMHC01000071.1:0-214 GCA_003156495.1 Acidobacteriaceae bacterium | reverse complement strand
CCCCAACTGAGCTTGCTGCGCAGAGCGTCGAAGAAGCCGTTGTCGCCGAGCCGGATGAGGTTGACGGTGTGGCTAGAGCGGCAGCAACGCACCTCGTCGCCGTGGCGCAGCTCAATGCGCTGCTGGCCATCGACGGTCAACAACGCCACACTGGGAACAGCCTCGACGCGCACCGTCAACAAAGCGTCGCCGCGCACCACGATCGGCCGCAGCG
>PMHC01000327.1:224-2559 GCA_003156495.1 Acidobacteriaceae bacterium | reverse complement strand
AAATCAACGCGGCCTTTAGGCCCCGAGGGACGTATTTCTCCCGCAGGCCCAAAATCCAGAGTTTTTCCGCAACCTGTAAAGCTCACGATTTATGGGCATTTTTACGGCACGGCTCAAGCCGTGCCCCTTCAAAGCCACTCTACACCTACAAGAGATTTGCTCTAGCGGAGCTCGTTCCGCGACAAACAAATCGAAGCGGCTAAAGGGGAGATGCGCATGGGCGACAAGCAGAAGAGCGGAAAAGAGCTTTCGCCCGCTCCGCTGACGCCGCCAACTCCGCTGACTACGCTGTTTCCGCCCGCTCTGCTTGTTACTTGGTGCGAACTGTAAACAGCGGTTGACCGAACTCGATTGCCTGGCCGTTGGTCACCAGACACTTAACGATTTCGCCGGCCGCGTCGGACTCGATTTCGTTCATCAGCTTCATGGCCTCGACGACGCAAATCACCTGGCCCTTTTCGACGTGATCACCGGCGGAAACGAAGGGCGAAGCGCCCGGCGAGGGCGCGCCATAGAAGGTGCCCACGATGGGCGATTTGACCACGTGCAGGCCGTCTTCGGCGGTGGGCGAGGGCGTAGCGCTTTCGGTGCTCGGCCTGGGGACGGCGACGGGGTTGGCGGGAGCCACGGTCACAATTTGAGTTTGCTCGAACTTGAGCCGCAACTTCAGGTTGCCGCGATCGACGTCGAACTCGGCTACATGCTGCTGCTTCAAAAAGTCGATCAGCTCTCGTAGATCCTCGATATCTTCCTTTTTCATGCTTTCTCTAGCTCTCCACGCTAAGGTTCTTCGCTGTGTTGCCGGTGCGCCGCGAAGCGTTCGTTCAAAGTTCGATTAAGGCCTTGGGGGACGGGGTCAACACCTGGCATCCGGCGTCGGTAACCGCGACCGTGTCTTCGATGCGAATCCCAAACCTGCCGGCTAAATAGATGCCGGGCTCGACGGTGACCACCATGCCGGCCTGCAATCGCATTGCCTGCCCGGCGCCGATGCGCGGCGGTTCATGAATTTCCAAACCGACGCTGTGCCCGGTGGCGTGGGTAAAAGCATCGCCGAAACCGGCCCGGCGCAGAACTCCGCGCGCCGCTTCATCCACCTCCGCGCAACTTACGCCGGCGGCTACCGCCGCAACGCCAGCCTGCTGCGCTTCCAGCACCGTCTGGTAGGCATCCCGTTCTTCCTGCTTCGGCGTGCCCAGAAAAACCGTACGGGTCATGTCGGAACAGTAACCATTGAGGATTATACCGAAGTCCATGGTGACAAAGCCGTGCCGGGGCAACGGAGCGACGGTGGCGCGGCCGTGGGGCATTGCCGAGCGCAGGCCGGAAGCCACGATGGTTTCAAATGACATGCCCTCGGCGCCGAGCAAACGCGCCCGGTGTTCGAGCTCGGCGGCCACTTCGACCTCGGTGATGCCGGGGCGGAGAAAGAGCAGGATGTGATCGAAAAGCTGGCAGCCTTTGAGCGCGGCCTCAGACATCAGCGCCAGTTCGTCGGCGTCTTTGACCATGCGCAGCATTTCAATGAAGGGTGCCGGGAGGGCCTGAAAAAATTCGCGCCGCAACTGGCTGGGCAGTTCGTGTATCCAATGCGCCAGTTCGGCCACAGTTGTTTTAGTGGCGTCGAAGCCGGCCATTTCAACGCCCGGCTCGGCGGCCAGCCATTGCGATGCCGCCACAGCCGTTATGCCGGAACCAATCTCGACTTCGGCCGCTCTCACCTCTTCGGAGGTCTGCGCCGTAAAACGGCCGTCGGTAAAGAGACGCGCCCTGAGATGCGTAATTGCCAGCGCCGCGTCAGAGCCGCTGAAGCCGCACAAATAGCGAATGTCGGGAGGGTGAGTAACCAGGAGCCCAGGAAGGCCGGCGCGCGTCAACTTACGGCGCAAGGCGCCCATGCGTCGTAGATGATCCACTGGGTTTGTTTTATCACAAAGGCTAGTGGACAGTGGACAGTGGTCAGTGGTCAGTGGACAGTAAACACGCTGCTGGCGATGCTGTAGCCGTCGGCGCTTACAAAAACGCGAAGCTGGCAGGTCTGCCGCGAATCGTAATTACTGACAACAAACAACTCGTACCGTGACGGGAGGATTTCGGCGCTTTGCGTTGTGGTTCCCCGGTCTCAGAATCGAGACCGGGGGCACCCACGAAGGAAGAAGTTCAAGCTGTCAGGGAGCTAGCGCCTGTTCTTTGCTCCCTAGTCCTGTTCCCTGGTCCTTGTTCCCTGCCTTTTTACCCCTCCGACTGTACGGGCTTTTTCTGCGCCGGATCGGCGGCGTGGAGATCGCTTTGGCGATCCATCCATTCGTCGAGGCGAGAGCGCTTGAAGCGCCAG
>PMHC01000327.1:0-204 GCA_003156495.1 Acidobacteriaceae bacterium | reverse complement strand
GAACCAGCAGATTGGAGCGGGCCGCGGCGCTGCGCATGGTTGCTTCCTCCATCAACTCAGTTGCCTGAGGAGAATTGCCGGTAGAGTTGCCGGTGATTTAGTTTATAGCGCGATTTTGCCAGGGCATTCAATGATTTTCAGACAGTTACAGAGAATTTACGGTTTACTTCCGTTCCATTTCAGCAGGATCGGCGGAGTGGAAAC
>PMHC01000307.1 GCA_003156495.1 Acidobacteriaceae bacterium | reverse complement strand
TTTTCCGCAGCCTGTAAAGTCCACGATTTATGGGCATTTTTACGGCACGGCTAAAGTCGTGCCCCTTCAAAGCCACTCTACACCTACAAGAGATTTGCTCTAAAGTTGTGCCCTGACACTTCTTGCAATGCCCACTGAGTTTTTGGGTTCGCCGAGGCGAGTGAAGCCACACCGCAAACTGTTCCCTATTTTCTGTTTTCAGTTTCCTGCTTCTTGTTTTTCAGCGCCCGCTCGATTCCCGCTTGGGCTAGCGGTGCCATGATGGCGTAGCCGGCCGGCTGCGGATGCACGCCGTCTTTGCTCAGCGCTGGCGGCATGCCACCGCGCTCGTCTTTCATGGCCGAGTAGTAATCCACGTAGACGAAACCTTTGCTCGCGGCGTAGGTCTTGAGCCACTCGTCGAGCTTGGCGATTTTGGGCGCAGGCTCCAGGCCCGGAGCCCAGTGGTAATCGAAGGCTGGCGTGATCGAACAAAGCACGACGCGAATGCCGTTGGCCGCGGCCAGCTCAGCCATGGAAGCGAGATTGCCTTCGGTCTGCTCGAGCGTCATCGGCCCGGTGTTGCCGGCAACGTCATTGGTGCCGGCGAGCAGCACCACAACCTTGGGTTGAAGATCGATTACGTCTTGCCGGAAGCGCACCAGCATCTGCGGCGTGGTTTGCCCGCTGATGCCGCGGTTGATGTAGGGCTTGCCGGGGAAGGATTCGTCCAGCTTCCAGCCCGCGGTAATTGAATCGCCCATAAAAACCACGCGATTCTCTTTCAGTGCTGGAGCGTTCAACTTCACGTCTGCCTCCTTAAATCGCGCCAGTCCGCCGAAGTCCACCAGCAGTTGCCGGTCGTAATCGTTCCAATAAGCGTTGTTGGCGTGGCCGGAGGGCGACGTTTGCGCGGCTGGCATTTTGGCCACGGTTTGCTGCGCCGGCAGCAGGCTTGCGCCGAAGATTACAGTCCCCAGCGCAGTCACAAAAATTTGCTGGCAAAGAATTTTTGCTTTCAAAAAACACGCTCCATTTTAAAAATCTATTTTTACCGAGCTTCGACGCATGCGCCCGCACTCGTTACGTATTGTAGGCAATCGCGCCGCGGATGGCTATTCTGTTTGCCTGGGCGAGGCAGGCGCTTACGTATCGCGCTAGAATTCATATATGTCCGCCACTGCGATTTCTTCTGACGTCCTGGCCAAGTACGAGCCCGTGATCGGGCTGGAAGTGCATGTGCAACTGCTGACGGCCACCAAGGCCTTTTGCGGATGCGCCAACCGCTTCGGCTCGGAGCCGAATACGAACATCTGCCCGGTTTGCCTGGGGCTGCCCGGTGCGCTGCCGGTGCTGAACGCCAAGGCGGTGGAGTTTGCGGCGCTGGCCTCGCTGGCGCTGAATTGCCAGGTGCGGGAGCGGTCGATTTTCGCGCGCAAAAATTATTTTTATCCCGATCTGCCCAAGGGCTACCAGATTTCGCAATTCGACAAGCCGCTGGCCGAGCACGGCTGGATCGAAGTGCCGACGGCCGAGGGCGGAATCAAACGGATCGGCATTACGCGCCTGCACATGGAAGAGGACGCGGGCAAGAGCCTGCACGAGGGCTTTGCCGACTCGGCCACGCACACCTATCTTGATTTGAACCGCTGCGGCACGCCGCTGGTGGAGATTGTCAGCGAGCCGGATATGCGGACGCCGGACGAGGCCTTCGAATATCTGACGCGGCTCAAGGAGATTGTTCTTTACACCGGCGTTTCAGACTGCAACATGGAAGAGGGTTCGCTGCGTTGCGACGCCAACGTAAGCGTGCGGCTGAGGGGCGCGGAAAAGTTCGGGACCAAGACCGAGGTCAAAAACCTGAACAGCTTTAGGCATGTGCGCGCCGCGCTGCAATATGAGATTGAACGGCAGATCGAAGTCATCGAAACCGGCGGCCGCGTGGTGCAGGAGACGCGGCTTTGGAATGCCAGCGAGGATCGCACCTATGCGATGCGCTCGAAGGAGCAGGCGCACGATTACCGCTACTTTCCCGAACCGGATCTGCCGCCGCTGCTCGTCACCAAGGAATTTTTAGCTGAAGCGGAAAAGAAGCTGCCAGAGCTGCCCGAGGCGCGACGCAAGCGGATGCTCGCCGAATACGAGCTGACCGAGCAGGATGCGCATGCGCTGACGGTGACGCGCGAGTTTGCAGACCGCTTTGAGGCCGCCGCGAAAACGGCGCGCAATCCGCGGCGCGTGGCCAACGTGCTGTTGAGCGAAGTGGGTGGAAGGCTGAAGGCGCAGGGGCTGGAGCTGGATCACTCGCCGGTTTCAATGACGGGCATTGTGCAGGCCGCCGATCTGCTCGATGAAGGCAAGATCAGCTCCAAGCAGATGAAGCAGCTCTTCGATGTGTGTTTTGAGAAGAACGAGGATTTTGGGCCGGTTTACGAGCGCGAAAAGCCACAGCAGATCACAGACGCTTCGGCCATCGAAAAGCTGATCGACGCGGCCATCGCCGCCAATCCCAAGCAGGTGGAG
>PMHC01000099.1 GCA_003156495.1 Acidobacteriaceae bacterium | reverse complement strand
GCGCGGAGATTCTCGACGACGAGGTACGGCGGCGCGTGGCGCGGCTCAAGTGCTCCACAGAGAATTGGCTCAGTGTGCATCGCATGGCGCACCAGATAGGCATGCTCACCACGGCCACGATGATGTTCGGCGTGGGCGAAACATACGAGCAGCGCGTCAACCACTTTGAAGCCGTCCGCCGCCTGCAGGAGGAGACCGGCGGCTTCACGGCCTTCATCCCCTGGAGCTTTCAGCCGCATAACACCGCTCTGGGCGGCCGCGGCTGGGAAGAAGCGACTTCAGTCGAATACCTGAAACTGCTGGCGATTTCGCGGCTTTATCTCGATAACATTGAAAACGTGCAGGGCAGTTGGGTGACGCAAGGCTTGAAGGTTTTGGAACTAAGCCTGCACTTCGGCGCCAACGACGTGGGCTCGGTGATGCTCGAAGAAAATGTAGTCAAAGCCGCCGGCACATCGAACCACACCACAGTAGCGGAGTTGCGCCGCATCATCGCCGACGCCGGCTTTAAGCCCGTGCAGCGCGATACGCTCTATCGGACGTTTTTCTTGAACTAACCGGCAGACTTATATCTGCTCAGCGTCTCGTTGTGTTGGGTACCACAAGCGCGCAGAAAACTCCGTTGCTCCGGGAGTGCCCGATATTTGCATATCCTATACTCGCGTCCAACTCCAATTTGAGCATAGAATCGGTCCGTGTACGAATGGGATGAGGCAAAGCGCGAAGCGAACCTACGCAAGCATGGGCTCGACTTCGACGATGCCGATCTCGTTTACGAGAACCCAAACAAAATCACCTTTGCAATTTTGGGTCGCGGCGAGCTGCGCTGGCTGGATATAGCGATGGTCGAATTGAACGGAATCGTTCTTGCCCTCGTTTATACCCTTCGGGAATACAATATACGCATCATTTCCTTCCGCAGGGCTTCGCGGAAAGAAAGGCGAAGCTATGACAATCTCCGGCCAGCCAAGTAAAACCGATTGGGACCGCGTCCGCAGAGATATTGCCACGGATGCGCCCATCCCCTACGACGCCAACGATCCCAACGACGGTCCGTACGATCCCAACGACGATGAGGCCGTAGCCCGCTTTCTCACGGAAAAGAACCGCGTCAACCCGTTCCCGACGGAAAAGAAGATCGCCAAGGCTTCATAGGATAGGCGTCTCACGCCCCACGCGCTGCGGCTTGATCTCAGGCTTCGCTTGCGTCTCCCGCGCCTATGCCGGTTTACGCAAAGTGAAGATCAAGAAAGTGAAATCGAGCTGATAGTTTTCCCAACGGACAGGCCGCTCGGCGCACTCCCATTGAATCTCTCCGGTCGTCTGAAGGCCGCACCCTTCGGCCAGCGCGATCATTTCCTGGGCATCCTGTTTTGAAAAAACTTTAATCGGCGTGTCGTACGCGCTCAGGTTGCCCGTGTCGATGGGCTCGGGGTAATAGTCGGTCGAGGTAATCAAAATTCCGCCGGGCTTCAACAGGCGAAACATCTCGCGGAAGTAAGCCTTGAGCGGCACGCCGTGCTCGATGACACTCATGCAGGTAATGGCATCGAAGTAGCCGTCGGCGAAGCCGGTCTTGGTTATATCGCCGGGCAGGTAGCGGATCGGCCCACGTCGCGCCGGATCGGCATAAGCAAGATTCATGCCGTAGAGTTCGCTATAGCCGTAGACAAAGAGCGCCGGCAACACGTTACTGTAAAACTCCGCGCCGGCGTCGAGAATGCGCGCCGAGCGAGGCGTGGTGGCGATAACGGCGTCAACGGCGGCCAGATGGTCCCAGTTTTTTTCTTCTGCGCGATGCCGCGGCACGCGCCGTGCGCGAGCCCGCCGCGCCGCCCACTGCCACTCGGCACGGCTCTGCAGTACGCGATTGGGCAGCTCGAGCGTAGCGGCAGGCTCGGCCGCAAGCCGGCCGGCCCCAAATCTCCATTTGAGGCTGAAACGATAGAGCGGCTCGAATTGCAGAATCGCGCTTCTTACGCGGCGAAAGAACCTTCTCGATGCGGGTAGGGCGGGAAGGCTGGTGACGGCAGAAGATGGAGTCGATGCGAGCGTTGGCATACTGTTAAAACTATATCGCCCCCTCCAGAACACTTTCGCAAAGCATTGCAACGCCGCGCCGTTGCCGCGCATCTATTTGAATGTCATGACTGAATCCGCTTCGTCCGCATTACGCACTCTCGGCAACTCCGACCTCCGCATCACCGCCATCGGCTTCGGCGCATGGGCTGTTGGCGGCGGCGACTGGCAATTTTCCTGGGGCCACCAGGAGGATTCCGACTCAATCGCCGCCATCGATCGCGCGCTCGATCTTGGCGTCAACTGGATCGACACGGCGGCCATCTACGGCCTGGGCCACTCGGAAGAGGTGGTTGGCCGCGCGCTGAAATCGACCACGCACAAGCCCTACATCTTTACCAAGTGCTCCATGCGCTGGCATGAGGACCGCTCGATCTACAGTTCGCTCAAGGCCGGCTCGCTGGCCGAAGAGGTCGAGAACTCATTGCGGCGGCTGGGCGTCGAGCAAATCGATCTTTACCAGATACACTGGCCCAATCCCGACTCCGAAGTCGAAGAGGGCTGGGAGGCGCTGGCCAAACTGCGCGAGCAGGGCAAGCTGCGCTGGATCGGGGTTTCGAATTTTTCCGTCGCGCAGATGCGACGCGCGCAAAAAATCGCCCCCATCACCAGCCTGCAGCCGCCGTATTCGATGCTGCGCCGCGAGGTGGAAGCGGAAATTCTGCCCTTTGCGCAGGCCAACGGCATCGGCGTCATCAACTATTCGCCGATGGTCTCGGGGCTGCTGACGGGCAAAATGAGCGCGGCGCGCGTGGCCTCGCTGCCGGCCGACGACTGGCGGCGCAAGGCGGCCGAATTCAACGAGCCGCGTTTGAGCCGCAATCTGAAACTGGTCGAACTACTGCGTGAGATTGGCGCGGCTCACGGCGTTACACCGGGCGTGGTAGCCGTGGCCTGGACGTTGCATCATCCTGCCATTACGGCGGCGATTGTCGGCGGACGCAGCGCGCGGCAGGTGGAAGAAACCGCGGCGGCACTCAAGTTTCGGCTCAGCGAAGAAGAGTACACACGCATCGGCCAGTTTCTGGCGGCAATGCCAGCCTGATTTCTTCTGACTACATGGGCAAAAGAAACCCCGGCCGAAGCCGGGGATCCTGTCCCTGGATGAATTGGCGGTTACATGGCCGCCACGAAGTCGGGCACCAGCGTAGCTGCGTTGGTTTGCAACAGTTGCGTCATCCGCGCAGCCATTCCCGTATACAAAGCTGCGGCGCGATATGCGTTCACGCGCACGCCTTCACTGGCTTGCATAAGCGCATATTGGGCCAGAGCCGTCAGCACGCAAACGCGAATCTGCATGGCGTCGCTGCGCAGGGTCTCCACCAACAGCCGGTCAACGCCCTCGCAGTTGCGCTGCGCGTAGTCTGCCATTTCGATCATGACTCGCGCATTCTGGTAGATCACCCACAAGCCCTTCGGCCCCTCCATGCGCCGCCAGGCATCTTCTGGCGTGGCGCTCAGGCCTTCCTGCCAAAGAAAGTGGTCGCTCAACTCGCGCGCGCTCCACTCGGGGCGCAGCCTGGCAAGCAATGTTGCCCATGTCTGCGCATTACGCGCGTGGGCGCTTTTGCGCCAACAAAACAGATAAGTCGCAATGGCAGTCACGGTCAAAACTTGTAGAGCAATAAGCATTGTCAGTAATCCTTCAAAACGAACATTGGTAACCGAATGCTAGAGACCGGGGCCCTGCGCACTTTCGTGCACCCATTATTTTTAGCAGAAAACGAGCGTGTTGCGGACAGAAAAACGCTGCTTACCGATACGCCTTTTGTGGGATCGAGGGTTACACCACCGGCAAGGTTACCAATGTAACTTTGCGCGATAAAACCTCCTCGCCAAAGGCTGGATGCAGTCCTTCAAGGCGCGCGAATATGAGCTTAAACTACTGATTAAAAATCTGTTAAATGCGACCTCGCGACGCGGAGGATGGGGAAACGCCCGCACGCGCTGCTACAAGGGAAGAGCTCGCGCGCTCGGCTACAATAAGTGTGGAAAAATCGATTGATTAAGGAGCTACTTCATGCCGCAACGCACTTTTAGCATCATCAAACCTGACGCGGTCCGCAGCGGATTGGCCGGGACCATTCTGTCGGAGATCGCCAAAGCTGGCTTCGGCATCGTCGCCATCAAAAAGCAAACCATCTCCAAGCACGAGGCGGAGGGCTTTTATGCCGTGCACCGCAGCAAGCCGTTTTTCGGCAGCTTGACCGACTTCATGTCTTCGGGGCCGCTGATTTTGATGGTTCTGGAAAAGGAAAACGCTATCGCCGACCTGCGCAAGCTGATGGGCGCCACCGACCCGGCCAAGGCCGCGGAGGGAACGATCCGCAAGAAGTTCGCCACCTCGATCGAGCACAATGCCATCCACGGCTCCGATGCCGAAGAGACGGCGGCCTACGAGATCGGCTACTGGTTCGCCGGCTACGAGCTGCTATAGCTGGAGCATTTTTACCGATAATGTAGTGAAAATGTAATGGAAATATGGGTGCCCCACCCTAGCCGCGTTCTTGTTTCTCGCGGCTAGGGTGGGGTGCAAGTCAATTATTGTGAAAAAGCTCTACCGCTGGCCGTAGCTGGCGTGGGGGCCGTGCTTGCGCAGGTAGTGGTGTTCCAGCACGTAAGACGGTATGCCGGCTTCCGATGCGCCGAGCAATATGCTGCGGAAGGCCATCCGCGCAATGTACTCGAGCACGTCGGCGTGTTCCACGGCTTCCATGGCGTTCTTGCCCCACACAAATGGCGCATGTCCTGCAACCAGCGCGCCGGGAACGGCGACCGGATCGAGATTTTGCGTGTGAAAGTGCTGGGCGATAACCGCGCCGGTGTTGCGCACGTAGGCCTCGGTGACTTCGGTCTCGGTCAGCGGCCGTGTAACGGGAACCGGGCCGTGGAAGTAGTCGGCGTGCGTGGTGCCAAGGCAGGGAATAGCGCGGCCGGCCTGCGCCCACGAAGTGGCAAACTCCGAGTGCGTATGCACAATGCCGCCGATTTGCGGAAACTCGCGATAAAGCAGCGTGTGCGTGTCCAGATCGCTCGACGGATTCAGCGAGCCCTCGACGATCTTGCCGTCAAGATCGGTAACGACCAGATCTTCCGGCTTCATGGTGGCGTAATCGACGCCGCTGGGCTTGATGACGATCAACGGCTGCGAACCGGAGCGGTCAATGCCGCTGGCGTTGCCGAAGGTATGCGGCGCCAGTCCGCGGCGCGAAATTTCCTGATTGGCGCGAAGAACTTCTTTGCGAAGCGATTCAAGTAACATAGCCATTCCTCATGAGTCTTTGGGGTTGCGGCGGGAAAACGTTTTATGCCAGAGGTAAAAAGACTCCAGAAATAGAGTATATGGCGCGGCGCGCTGGCGGCGTTTTACTCGGCCCTGGCGGTAAAGCGCATGGTGCGGTAATCGAAGGTGTAGCTTTTGAGCTGGCCGAGCGCGTCGACGCCGAGCACGCCGTAGACATCTTCAAGCGCCGCGGCGTCGAGCGGCTGCGTCAGCACGCGCAGATAGTGCAGATTGATCGCCGTCGAGCCAATGGCCAGCGGCACCGTCTCGGCAACGTAGGCCAGTTGCGGCGCCGAGGGCTGGCCGGGCGGCGAATAAGTCTCCGATTGCAAGCCTATAAATTCTGCGGCGTGCTCCTCGTAGTAGCGCGAGGTGAGGTAGCTCAACTGGCCGCCGGCGTCGATGACGAAGTTGCGCTCGTCCTCGTTGGCCTCTTGCGGTGCTGCGTCGTCGGGGCCACGCACGCGCCCCAACGTGACGATAACCTGATCGCCGTCAAGATAAAAGGGCGCGCCCGAGCTGAGCCGGTCGTCTTTGGCATGGGGATCGAGCTGCTTGGCCGGGTGAATCGCGATGGTTGAATTGGAGGAGACGGTAAGGCTGCCAAAGCCCATCAGCGCCGGCAGGCCAAGCACGCCTTCGACCTGGTAGCCGGTACGGCGAAAGTAGTAGTCCGCGTCGTCGTAGACAAAAGCTGTAACGTTGCGGAAGGTGAGCTGCCCGCCGAGGGTGAAGCGCGGAATCACGGTGGAGTGCACCTGAATCGGCCGCCCGGTAAGTGTACGGATGGTCGCGGTTTCTTCCGAAATCTTCAAGCCCACCTCGCGGGCCGTCGAGCGCGCGATCAAATTAAAAGGCGCGGTCGGGTCCAGCATCCATGTGCGCGAGCGCGCGTCCACAAAAACCGGCACATCGATGAGATCCAGCGGATTGGTGCTGACCGGCAGCACAAAGGGATCGCAGGCCTCGACGCTTATTGGCGGATTGTCCTTGGCCAGCGGCAGCATCTTCAGCGGCATCTCGATCTCGTCCCGCTCGTCGGCCGAGAGCTTGGCGTGCAGCCGCTCGTCGAGCTTCTGGTAGGCCTGCGCGGCCTTGGCCCAGTCGCCCAGGCGTAGATAATCCTCGGCCAGCGCCTTGCGCAGCAGCTTTTCATGCTCGGTGTCGCCGCTCGAGGCCACGCGATCGGCAAGCGGCTCCAGCATTTCGATGGATTGTTTGAGGTCATTCGAGCGATTGGCCAGAATGCCGCGATAAAACCGCGCTTCGTCAGCGGGCAGTTTGTCGAGTTCGGCGGCGAGGCGCTTGTACTGGTGGTCGGCGAGAAGATTCCGCAGCCGCTCGTCGGCTTCCAGACCGCTCGATGTGCCGGTTTGCAGTTGCGTGCCGACGCCGGCGGGCTGCTGTGGCGCGGGCTGCTGCGACGCTTGCTGGGCCGCGAGCAACGGGAAAGGCAGAACGAGCGCCGCGGCCAAAGCCAGCGACAGCGCCGTTTGCGGAAGATTCACTCTGCGCCGGCAGCTTTTCACCCAGCTCCGGGCAACGGGGCCCCGGATGCCCACCACGAGTCCAGAAACGCCGTTCATGCTCACTACAGACGTTAACAGATTTCCGCGCCTAACTTTAAGATCGTGCGCAACGTCACGTATTTAGCGTATTTTTATCTGGTCACCGTTAAACTAGGAAAAGCATGAAGCGCAAGACAATCGCACATTACGAAATTTTGCGCCGGCTGGGCTCCGGCGGCAGTGGCGTTGTGTATCTGGCCAACGACACGCTGCTGCAGCGGCCGGTGGTGCTCAAAATGTTGCACACCGGGTTGCTGACCGTCGAACAGATGCGTTCGACTGTGCTGCGCGAGGCGCGCATGGCTTCGGCCATCGAACACCCGAATGTCTGCGCCATTTACGAAGTCGGCGAGAGCGGCGACGAAGTTTATATCATCATGCAGTACGTGCCCGGTCAGTCGCTCGACAAGCTGATCGAGCGCGGGCCGGCCACCTTGCAACTGGTGCTTTCGGTCGGCATCCAGATCGCCGACGGCTTGCAGGCGGCGCATGCGCTGGGCATTTTTCACCGCGACCTGAAGCCGCAAAACGNNATTCTGGACTTCGGCCTGGCGCGGCGATTGGCGCCGGAAGACGCGCGCTTCGATCCGGCCAAGCCGGCGCTGGCCAAAGACGCTACGGCCGCGGCCACCTACACGGCGCGCGGCGGGACCA
>PMHC01000330.1 GCA_003156495.1 Acidobacteriaceae bacterium | reverse complement strand
CTACAAGAGATTTGCTCTAATGCGAATTTCTGACTCACCACACAAGTGAGTCAGTGCAAATGAGGGTAATTCCCTTAAGAGAAAAGGGAAGAAAACCTCTTATAACTCCATGGCTCGTCGATAACACTCAATTCATCCGCCGCTCATCCGGCATTCATCTCTCATTGACGATCTGTTCTTAGCATTGGTGTGACTAAGCTGAGAATCCGAATACTTATTGGGAGCGCGATGAAAACGTTTCGGTCATATCTGTGCCTTATTCCTTTCTTGTTTATAGCCATCATAGCCAGGGCGCAGTTCGATCGCGGAATCGTGATTGGCACGGTGCGGGATGCGAGTGGCGGAGCGGTTTCAGGAGTTACGGTGACGCTGAACAGCGCGCGCACTGGCATCTCGAGCACGACGACGAGCAACAGCGCGGGCGATTATGTGTTCAATGACTCTCCGGCGGGCGAGTACACGATCGTCGCGCATGGCAAGGGCTTCAAGGATTCTTCGCCGGTCGCGTTCACCTTGTTTGTAGGCGCGCATCAGCGCGTGGATTTGGCGCTGGTTCCGGCCAATGTGACCGAGCAGGTGACGGTGACTGCCGGTGCGGCGCTGCTGGAGACCGACTCGAGCGACCGCAGCATGGTCGTCAATTCCACCGAAGTAGTGAATCTGCCACTGAATGGCCGCGATCCGGCCGATCTGGCATTGCTGGTTCCGGGCGTGAACAAATCGGCACTCGAGATTGAAGGCGCCACCAGCCGCGAAGGCGCGTATAACGTCAACGGCCTGCGCAGCCAGATGAACTCTTTTTTGCTGGACGGGTTGGACAACAACAGTTGGGCGCTGAACGACCTTGGCTTTTCTTACCAAGCTATCCAACTGAGCCCCGATGCGCTGAGCGAATTTCGCTTTACCACGGGCAACCAGAATGCGGAGTTTGGCCAGGCCGCCGGCGGATTGATGAACGAGGTTTCGCGCAGCGGCGGCAATGCGCTGCATGGCGATGCGTGGGAGTACTTGCGCAACACGGTCTTTAATGCGCAGGGGCCAATTCCTTCTGCCAACGGCCAGCAGCCGGCGCTGACGCAGAGCCAGTTCGGAGCTGCCGTGGGCGGCCCGATCCGCCGCGATCGCATCTTCTACTTTGGCGACTACGAGGGCTTCCGCAGAGTTTTGCATTCGGCGCAGCAGGCCACGCTGCCCACCGCGCTGCAGGCCGCCGGCAAGTTCGTTGACGCCAAGGGCTATGCGATTCCAATCACCAACCCGTACACGGGTACGGTGTACTCGAACGGCGTGATTCCGATCTCCACGTTGCAGGGTTCCAGCGCGCAGATCAGTCCGCTGGCGCTGCTAGTGCTGGGCGATCTGCCGACCAACTCGCTGAGCACGCAGACTTCTGGCGTGGGCAACAACTATACGTCGTTTCCTCGCGGCACTGAGAACATCGACAAGGGCGACGGCCGGCTCGATTATTACATCAGCCCGCGCATGACGGCTTTTGTCCGCTTTAGCCAGCGCCGCTACGACGCCTTCGATCCGGCGCCGATTCCGGCTCCCATCTACTCGACAGCCAAAGGCTTCATCCATACCGATAACCGCCAGATCGCCATGGCCTGGACCTATCAGTTGACCAGAGCGTCATCGCTCGATGCCCGCATGGGCCTGACCTGGACCAACAGCACACAGAAGCCGTCTTCGCTGGGGCAGGCCAATCTGCTGACTGAATCCGGCATGCCCAACGCGCCGAGCGACCCCTCTTATGCCAACGGGCTGAACACGGTGACCATTACCGGCTACACGCAGTTTGGCCGCACCAACAGCCTGCCCACAGTCGTCAATCCGTATGTTGCCGACCCCAAGGTCAACTACACGCTGCTCCGCGGCCATCACAGCCTCAAGTTCGGCTATGAGTACATTCACGAGTCGCAAGTGGTTTCAAACTTCAAGCCGATCTTCGGCGCCGATACCTACGGCGGCCAGTTCTCGAAGGGCAAGACGACCGCGACCACCGATCCGAATTACATCTCCACGGATTCGAGTTATCAGCAGGCATGGAACCTGGCCGACTTCATCTTCGGCGCGCGCAGCAAGTATGAGCTGAGCGCCCTGCACACGGTGGAGATGAATCAGCGAATCCATTACATGTACGGACAGGATGACTGGCGCGTCTCGAACCGGTTGACCCTGAATCTCGGCTTGCGCTACGAACTGGGTACACCACCCTTTGAGACGCACAACCAACTGTCGAACTACGACCCCGCGACCAGCCCCACGACCAGCAGCCTGGTTGTGGCCTCGTCGGGCTCCATCTATAACCGCGCACTGATCCATCGCAACGATCTGAACCTTGCGCCTCGCATAGGCTTTGCGTACGGAATCGACAACAAGACCGTAGTGCGCGGCGGCTACGGCATCGGCTATCAGCAGTTTTTGCGCGCGGCCACCGTGAATGAGCTGGCGCAAAACGCGCCCTACAACATCGACAACGTGATCACGCAGTACGCGCCGAAGTCAAAGACCTCTCCGCAGGCTGTGTGCGCTTCGCTGGCGGTGACTCCGACCAGTTGCTTTATGCCGACGCAGAACGGCTATCCGAACAATTTTTTGTCCACGTCTAACTACTCGCCGCTGTCGACCACCACCACCTACGATCCTTCCATCTCGCATACGCCCTATGTCCAGAGCTTCCAGCTCAGCGTGCAGCGCGAGATCGCACCGAAGACCTTTCTCGATCTGGCTTACGTGGGCAATCACGGCGTCCACGAACAGATTTTGGCCGATGCGAACCAGGCCACGCCGAACGCGGCGGGCGGCAGCCTTTCGCTGCAGGCGCGACGGCCCATCACCAACTTCGGAGCCATTCAGGAGTCGTTCAACGGTGGGCCGTCGCTCTACAACGCTTTTGAGGTCAAGCTCGAAAAGCGCTATGGCAGCGGCATCTATGTGGCTAACTCGTTCACCTGGTCGCATGCGCAAGATTTGGCCAGCGCCAACCAGGAGAACACCAACAACCAGGCGGCAACTGACACCGATGGCACCTTCGTGAATCTCTACAACATCATGGGCAGCTTTACGCGCTCTGGCTACGACGTACCGTTGCGCAACGCAACCGCTGTGGTGTGGGATCTGCCCTATGGCAAGGGCCGCGCCTTCGGTTCGAGCAGCAGCCCGGTGCTTGGCTTTGTGCTCGCTGACTGGCAGATGACCGGCATGTACACCTTCTCAAGCGGTCTGCCCATCAATCTGACTTATACCGAGAGCACCGCGCAGCAGGTCAGCACCATCGCGGGTTTTGTTTACCGCCCGAACCTGGTGGGCAACCCGGTGCTGGCAAAGAGCGCTCGCACCAAGGTTGCCGCCGGGCAGTACCAGTACCTGAACCCCTCGGCGGTTTCGGCGCCCACGGCAGCAAACACGCCCTTCGGAAACGCGCCGCGCAACGTGGCGCGCGCTCCCAACTACAACGACCTGGATATGGGACTGCACAAGCGCTTCCCGTTGGGCCTGGAAAAGACCGGTCTCGAGTTTCGCGCGGAGGCTTTCGACCTGCTCAACCATCCCAATGCCCAGCCACCAGACAGCAATGCTACAGACTCGGGTTACGGCGTCATCTCGACTTACTTCCCGAGCCGCGAATTGCAGTTGGCGCTCAAGCTGATCTTCTAGTGCATTTTCACAGTTACTGTAAAGTGTAAGGTCTTTTCCAACCCACCTTCACCGTCCGTCGCGGCGGACGGTGAAGGTGGGGCACCCGTATTTCCACTACATTATCGGTAAAAATGCGCTAGAGCAGATCTCCTGATGGTATAGAGGAAGAAATCCTCCCTCAGGGGCTAAAGATGCTGCGGAAAAACTCGTAGAAGGCCTTTCAACGAGTAGTTTTGTAAAAGGGCACGACTTCAGTCGTGCCGCAAATGCAATCAAATCAACGTGGCCTTTAGGCCCTGCTAACCTTCGATCTTCCTCAA
>PMHC01000284.1 GCA_003156495.1 Acidobacteriaceae bacterium | reverse complement strand
GTTGTAGAGCCAGGGATCGACCATGGCGTAGACCGTACCTTTGCCATATTTAGCCGTGGCCATGAAGATGTCGCCGCGCTCTTCGAGGGCCGCGGTGGCGGGCTTGCTGACGGAAATCGTACAGACATCTTTCACGTAGATCGTGTGCGGGTGATGAAAGATCGGGCCGCCTCCGTCGATCGAGATCTTGCCCTGCTCCCAATTTGAGCCCACGACGTGTTTGCGCAGCAAATTGTTGAAGTGAATGCCGAATTTTTCCGCGATGACGTTGAAGTGCTCGAGATCGGCGAAGGACGCGTCGTTCTGCATGATTACGAGCACGCCGCCGGCGCGAACCCAGGCGGCGATCTGGCTGGCCTCCGCGTCGGTAGCGTAGTGCGGATGCGGATTTTTGGCGAGATTGTCGGGCGAGGCGATGAGATAGACCTGAGCGTTTTTCAAGTTGGCGAAGGTCGGCTCCGCGTCGAGCTCTTTTGTTTGCGCGCCGAAGTTCTGAAAGATGCGGCCGAAGATCGAGTAGCCGGGATCGTCCCAGGTATTCCATTTGTAGTGGAAGATGACCGGCTGGCCGAAGGCGTCAGTACGCCGCTGCGAGTTGAACCAGCCATCGACGAGAATGGTTTTGCCGCGACCGAGGCGGGCGTTTTCCGCTGTCTCGATTTCCGTGCTGGCGAGAAGAAACGCGCCCACGCCCTTGGGATCGTTGGCGACAACCTTTTCGCCGATGTAGTAGTTGTAACTGCCGTCGCGATAGGGATTGCCGCCCAGGCCGGCGGCGTGAACGGTGCCCGAAAGCGTAACGTCGTTTTCAGGCGCAACGCTTACGAAGCGATCGAGAATTCCCTTGTATCCGCGCTCGGCTTGGGCCAGATAGCGCGCGGGCAGATAGCCGCGACGCACGCCCTTGGCCAGCGCGTAAACAAAGATGCACGAAGCCGAGGACTCGAAGTAATTGCCCTTGCCGGAAGGCTTGTCGAGAACTTGGCTCCACAATCCAGTCGCCGGGTCTTGCACGCGGACCAGGGCGTCGGCGGTGCGCGAAAGAATGGCGAGAAGCTGCGCGCGGCCGAGATCGCCGGCGGGAAAATAGTCGAGCGTATCGATCAGCGCCATGATGTACCAGCCGTCGGCGCGGCCCCAAAACTCGTGCGACAGGCCGGTTTGCTTATTGGCCCAGCGCTCCTGTTTTGACTCGTCCCAACCGTGGTAAAGCAGCCCGGTTTTAGCGTCGCGCGCGTGCTGCTCGATAAGCGCGAACTGATGCGCGATGTCTTTGAACTCCTGCGGGTGATGAGCGAGCGCGGCATACTCGGCGCGAAAGGGCTCGGCCATGTAGAGGCCGTCGAGCCACATCTGGTTGGGGTAGCGCTGCTTGTGCCAGTAGCCGCCGGAGGGCGCGCGCGGCTGCTGTTTAAGTTGGTCAACAAGAAAGCTCGCGGCCGTCAGATAGCGTTTGTTTTGCGTAACGCCGTAGAGCAACAAGAGCTGACGGCCAAGCAGAATGTTATCGAGCTGATGCTCCTCGGGCTTGAGAGTGGGAATCGAACCATCAGGCGCAACCAGCGCGTCGACCGAGCTTTGGATGTAGCTGAAGTAGCGGCCGTCGGCGGTCGAGAGCCAGAGCGCGTCCATGCCTTCAAGCAGCGTGCCGAGTTCGTAATTCCAATAAGGCGGCCGCGCGCCGGCGGATGAAAAATTGCCATTGGGCCAGCGAGCAATGGCGGCGTCGGCCGTGCGCCGCGACCAGGAATATTCGTCGGCGTGAACGATCACACCAGCGACGGAAAACAGCAGCAGGCAGGCAAGAATACGAGATGCTTTCATCGCAGCTCCGGTCTTGGTCGATCATAACGCGTAAATTCCCGCGTTAAAAAGAGCGGGCTGCCGGAAAACCGGCAGCCCGCTGCTTGTCGATATGTAAACAGACTTAGAAGTTGATGTGCCCCGCAAACTGGAACTGACGGGGGTTGTTTGCCTGGCCGCTGACGGTACCGAAGCTGCTGCTACCTACCGATTGTGTGATCGAGCCTGCAGCGTTGGTCGAGGTGGTTCCGAACCAGACGTGGTTGACTACGTTGAACGCGCTGGCTTCAAAGACGAGCCGCAAGTGCTCCTTGGGCCAGATGTCGAAGGTGCGGCGCACAGTGGCGTCGATGTCGTAGTTACCGGGTCCGCGCAGGCCATAGGCGCCGTCGCGGGCAACATCGCCAATCACGTACTGATTGCCGCTGACTCCGCTGGTACCGCCGCTGGTGCCGCCGGTACCGGTAATAAGGAAAGCCTTCGGATCGATGTACTGAGTCGTTGCCAGCGACGTTCTGGTGGCCCCATGGCCCCATCCGCCATTTTGACGCACCTTGCCGGTATAGCTCGGATTGTAGGCGGGCATACAAGTTCCGCCCACACCGTTGCCGGCGCAGGAGGATTGGATAATCTGCAGCGGATTACCTCCGATGTAGGTGAAGATGCCGGAGAGCCGCCATCCACCCACCAGGTTGCTGACGATAGCATTGCCGCCGCCGATTTGCCCCTTGCCAAAGGGCAGGTTGTAGGTGGCCGAAGAGGAGAGGTTGTGACGCAGGTCGAAGACGCTCAGTGAGCGGTCGGCTTTGCCCATCACCCAGCCCTTGCCATTGGCGCCAACGCCGGCGGGAACGGCATAACCGGCGCGGGTAGTTCCGGCGTTGTCGATGCTCTTGCTGAAGGTGTAGTTCACCATCAGGGTGAGGCCATGCGCCAGCCGCTGATTGAGCGAAAGCTGTAGCGAGTTGAAGTTGGAGTTGCTGACCGCGTCGTTCTCGTTGGTCACACCCTTGTACTGCGGGAAGGGCAGCAACATCTGGCTGAAGGCCTGGCTCGTTGGGAAGCTCGCATACGGCAGGCTAATGCCCATCGCGGTCATCACGGCAGAACCTGAAGCATACGAGGTACCGAGAGGCGAGGTGCAGGAGGAAGTGGTCGACGGTTTATCTGACAAGCAAGCTCCCATCGATAGCCACTTGGGATCCAGCGCGTCCCCATAGTAACCGCGTACCAGAGAGGTGGTGCCGCTGGCGTTGGCTTGTCCTACCAGGTAGTGTCCTTCGTTGCCGACATAGCTGACGGTAATGTTCATGTCCCTGGTCAGGCTACGCTGAAAACCCACAGACCACGCCGTGAACTCCGGCGCGCGGCCCGAGTACTTGGGATCGAGATAGCCCAGCGTGGTGGAGATGTAGTCGGCGTTGGAGCTTGACAGGTTGGTGGAATAGTAGGTTCCGTAGCCAGCGTCGTAGATCGGCGGCGCTTTCACGGAATAAGAACCGCTGCTGGAGGTGACGCCAAACTGAGTATTGTACGGATCGTTGGCATAGCCATTGACCGTGTTGGTTCCGTAGCTGCTCAGGGCCGAAGCTCCGTTCAGGTAGAACGGCGGCAGGGAGACGCCGGGGCTGGCCGGGCTGGGAGCGACGGAATAGCCGAGTTCCAGCGCGCTTCCGGGCTGCGAGGCGTTGGCGTTACCGCCCGTGCCGCCGCCCAGCGCATAGTACATGCCGAACGATCCGCGGATGGTGGTCTTGTTGTCAACCGCATAGGCAAAGCCCAGGCGGGGACCGAAGTCCTTGTAGTTGGTTTTGATCGGAGTTTTGCAGTTACAGCTATTCGAGCCGTAGCCGGCAAACTCCAGCGCGCCCGGCGAGTAGGTATAGGGGTTTTGCACGGTGGTGTTGAGGAACGAGAAGCGGTTGAGCATCTCGTGGAAGGGAGGAAGGATGTCCCAGCGCAGACCGGCATTGATGGTCAGTTTGCTGCTTGCCTTCCAGTCGTCGTTCACATAGAACGCATAGGGACGGAAGCGCGTGCCCGTCTCTTGGGCGATCGACGCATATTGGTTGTAGGAACCCGAATCCACCGCACCCAGCATGAAGCTGGCAACATCGAAACCGCCCGATCCTGCTCCGCCGCTGGTTGTAATGTTGCTCGTCTCTGTACTCTTGTAGGCCAAAGAGAGCGGGCTGGTTCCCGTTTTGGCGGCTTGGTAGTTGTACTCCAGCAACTGGAGCTGGCCGCCGAAGGAGAGCGAATGCTTGCCGTGGACCCACAGCAGGTTGTCCACAAAGGTGTACGCGTTTGTAACATTACCGGCCGCAGTCTGCGGTCCCCATTGCGTGTTGCTGGAGGAACTGAACTTGACCGTCGGGAAGCTGTCTGTCGCTTGTCCGGCGGGCAGATTGCCAATCCCGATCGTCGAGTTGCCCGCGCCGTATGCCTCGGTGTTCAGCGTCGGGTTATAGGCCGGCGAGTAGTATTGCATGGCACCGTATTTGAACTGGTTGACCAGATTGTTGTTGATCGTGTAGGTGTGCTCGACCATGCCGTCCTTGGTGATGGGCGCGTAGATCTTGGCATACATGTAAGGCAAGGGCATCACGTCCGTGGTTTGGGAGCCGGAATTTCCAACCAACCCCTGACGGCCGACGGCACCGATGACGCTGAGGGTTTGTTTGCTGGTCAGGATGAAATCGAGGCGATCGGTCGTCGACCAGTTATTCAGGCCCCAAGCATAGGAACCGAGGTAGTTGTTGGTGAGGGTTTGCGCGGAAGCCTGGCCGCTGCCATACAGAGTGGAAGGCATCCACTTGAGCATCGCCGTGGCGATCGGCGAAACGTAGCGCGACGGAATCACGTTATACGATCCGCTGGTGCTCAACGCATCGCTGTTGGACCCGAACTGGTTACGGTAGTAATTCGATTTCGAGTAGTACTGCGTGATCGGGTTGTAGATCGGCACCGCTGTAGAGTTCAAGCCGTTGGGTGAAGTGGTGGCGGTGGTAGTGCTGCCATGAGCCAGCAGTTCGGAGAAGTCGCCGGTGCGCATCCGCTCGGTGGGGATGCTCTGATAGGCCGGCGTGGTCATCGTGCTAAAGCGGTAGCCCATGTAGTTAGTGAAGAAGAAGATCTTGTCTTTCAGCTTGCCAAATGGAACCAGCGGCCCGCTCAGCGTGATACCGTACTCGTTCATGTGCTCCGGAGACTTGTACCAGACCGTAGTGCCGGCGGTGTTCGTGTAGTGCGCGGGGATAAAGCCAGCCGCGTCCAGCTTGGTATTGCGGAAGATCTCGTAGACCGAGCCATGGTACTGTTTAGTGCCCGACTTGAGCGTGTAGTTTTCGATGCCCAGGCCGCGATACTCGGCCGAGTACGCCGAGGTTTTGAGCTGGAACTGATCGACGGCTTCGACGGAGATGGCCGACCAGATGTAGCGAGGGTCGCCGGCGACGTTCACCGAGGTGGCGGGAATGCCTTCGATATACATCTCCGAGGCGTTCTGGTTGCCGTTAACTACCATCGGCTCGTCGGTTGAGTCGTTTTTAGTGATGTTGCTGGAGACGCCCGGTATCAGCGTGGCAAAGTCAGTGACGCGGCGTTGATCGGGATGGCCCGGAGTACCCATTTCTAAAGGCAGCGATTGATAGGACTGGCCTTCCATTGCCGCGCCCAGCGTAGCGTTTTCGGTTTCCATCGCAGGCGGCGCGGTAGTGATGGTAATCGTTTCGCTGGCGGCGCCGACCTGCATCGTCAGGTTCAGGCCCTGTATTTGCATGCCGGCCACGTGAATGCTTTCACGAACGAGGGTCTCGAAGCCCTTGGCCGAGACCGTAATTCTGTAATCTCCTGGATCCAACGGCGCGAGTACATAGTAACCAGCTTTATCGGTTACACGGGTAAACTGGACGCCCGTGGATACGTTCCGCGCACTCACCTCAGCGCCCACAATGCTAGCACCCGCGGGATCGGAAACTGTTCCCTGGATGGTCGCCGTGGCACCGATTTGCGCATGTGCGCCCAGGGGCGCCATCATGACGACAAACAGCCACATCATGCCGGTCCATGCGGCCAAACGCAGAAAGCCGCGCGGTGCGTTTACGGATGCCTTCTTCTTCTCCCATTCGCTTCCAAAGGCAAATCGCCTCATGTGATGCCTCCACTAGGTTCAACTCTTGCTTCGCTATGCGGCATTCCTATTCGTTGACTGAAGATCGTTTTAACCGAAAAACAGCGTGCGTGGTCCGACCACATTTTTGAAGCGGAATAAGTTTTATACACATCGGACAAAACTGTCAATAGTGCGAAAGCACAATTTTGGTTTGATTTATCTAAGAAACGAGATTGAGCTTTTGCGCATATCTTCCATGAGTTGACGCACATACAACGAGACGAAAGCGCACAGGGGCCGGACAACCCCGGCTCAAGCATGAGGGATCAGCGCTGGCCCGTATGCGCTGTTAAGCGATTAAGAATAAGCGGTATAGGAAAGGCACGCCGATCGAGCCGCGGACGCGGCCGAGAGCGGAGCTTTGCCGCATCTTCTCCGCGGCCCCTTGCGAAAGCCGGCGCCCGCGACGGGCAAAAACGCGGTGTTTTGCGCCTATAAGCCGATGACTTGCATCGTTTGATCCTTGAGAAAAATATTCGGCGAGCAGAAAGGAGGCACGGAGAGAGGCGACAGAATTTTGACTTGGGAGGATGCGTGGAAGTACCACCCAAGGCGCAAAAGAGCATTTTCACCGTTGCTCGTAAAATGCGAAGTCTTTTTCAACCCACCTCGACGGTGAAGGTGGGGCACCCACATTTCCGCTGCACCATCGGTGAAGGTGCGCTCGCAATGGCTCGCCAGGAAGAGAGGCCGGACGGCTAGAGCATTTTTACCAATGCTGCAGAGTGCCGAATCGTGCTGAAGGTTGCCGCTCACTGATGTTCGCGTCAACTCGGCGATCCTGAGTTCATACACCTTTGGTAAAAATGCTCTCGCTTTTGGCTTCGCCGGGCTTGCGGTCGGCGGGACGTTCGAGCCCCTGCGCGGCCTGCGCCAATTGCAGGTGTTGCTCCATCAGGTCATGCGCCTCTTTACTCTTATGCGCGCGGATGGCGTGGTAGAGCTTGCGATGCATTTCAGCCGACTGATGAATGTCTATAGAGCGCTCCACTGTCTTGCGGCGGGAGTCATAAAGCGCCGAGGTGATGGTCTCGATCACGGCGGCCAGAATGGGATTGCCGGAGGCCTGGGAAACGATGCGGTGAAAGGCCAGATCGTGGATCAGGTAATCCGAGGGGCTGCTGAGGGCCGCGAACATTTCGGCGACTTCTTCGGCCAGGGCGGCATGATGCTCTTCTTTGCCCCGCTCGGCGGCCAGCGTGGCCAGATTGCTTTCCAGAATGATGCGCGCCTCGAACATCTGCCAGGATTGGAAGCCGTGCAGCGCGCCGATCAGGCTGAGAGAGGTTTTGCCAAACTGCGCGGGACCGTCGGCGACAAAGGTGCCCACGCCGTGGCGAACCTTCATGATGCCCATGGCGGCCAGATAGCCGATGCCGGTGCGCAGGCTGGCGCGACTGATTTTGAGGGTACGGGCAAACTCCCGCTCGGGAGGAATTTTGTCGCCGGGTTGCAGGGTTCCGTTCTCGATCAGCGAGCGGATGTGGTTAACCACCTGCATGGCGCGGTGCGTACCGGGCTCGTTCTGTTTTCCCCGAGACATAAAAAGTTGTGGCCTTCTGACCATTCCAAGAAGTATGAGACGTACTGAGATTATCACCGAAAACCCCGAAACCGGAAAAGATGTCGCGATTGAAACAGGGATTGCAAGACGAATGGTCCAGAGATAGTTTAGTATACTAGTGGTCTGACCTCAGCAGGATAGGCCCGATAAGAAGGCGAGGTATTTCTCATGATGCTGCTTCACGAAGATCGTTTATTTCCCGCCGAAGAAAGCGCCCGCAAAGTTGCCCGCGCGCTTTATGCCAGCATACGCAATCTGCCGATCATCAGCCCTCACGGGCATACGCAGGCATCATGGTTCGCCAGCAACGAGCCGTTTCCTGACCCGGCGACGCTGTTCGTTCAGCCCGACCACTACGTTTTCAGGATGCTCTACAGCCAGGGCGTCTCGCTCGACGATCTGGAGATCGGCCAGCCGGTGGTCAAAAATCCGCGCAAGGTGTGGCGGATCTTCGCCAGCAACTACCATCTGTTTCGCGGCACGCCGTCGCGCCTGTGGCTGGACTACGCCTTTCAGGAACTATTCGGCATGAAGGAGCGGCTCTCGGAGAAGACGGCCGACCTCTACTACGACGCCATCGAAGCCAAACTGCGCACGCCGGAGTTTTTGCCCCGCGCGCTCTTCGAGCGATTCAACATTGAAGTGATGTCAACGACCGAGTCGCCGCTGGATTCGCTGAAAGCGCACAAGGCCATTCGCGACTCGGGTTGGAAGGCGCGGATCGTTCCCTCTTTCCGTCCCGACCCGGTGGTGGACGCCGAGTTCAAAGGATTCGTCGAGCAGATCGAGTTGCTCGGCAAGCAGACCGGCGAAGACACGGCGAGTTGGAAGGGCTACCTGAACGCGCTGGTTAAATCCCGTGCACGCTTTAAAGCGCTGGGCTGTACCTCGACCGACCATGGACACCCGACGGCGCAGACCGCTGACCTGCCCCAGGACGAGGCCGCCAAACTCTTCGACAAAATCATTACGGGCAAATCGGACAAGAACGAGCAGGAATTGTTCCGGGCGCAGATGCTGACCGAGATGGCGCGGATGAGCCTGGAAGATGGATTGACGATGCAGATCCACCCCGGCAGCGTGCGCAACCACAACCGCCTGGTCTACGAAAAGTACGGCCGCGACATGGGTGCCGACATTCCGCGGCCGACCAACTACGTGGATGCGCTGCGGCCGCTGCTGGACCGCTTCGGCAACGAGCCCAAGCTGACCATTATTCTGTTCACCCTGGACGAAACCACTTACAGCCGCGAACTGGCGCCGCTGGCCGGCCACTATCCATGCCTGCGTCTGGGGCCGGCCTGGTGGTTCTACGACAGCCCCGAGGGCATGATGCGCTACCGCGAGCAGGTAACGGAGACGGCGGGCTTCTATAACACCGTCGGCTTCAACGACGACACGCGGGCTTTTCTATCGATTCCGGCGCGGCACGATGTGGCTCGCCGCGTCGATTGCGCCTTTTTGAGCCGGCTGGTGACCGAACACAGGCTGGACGAGGACGAGGCCTTCGAAGTGGCGCACGAGCTGACCTACGGCCTGGCGAAGAAAGCCTACAAGTTATAGCGCGGGCCGATTGTTAGGCGCGCCGCGCGGCTTGCGGCGCGCCGTAGTTTTGTTCGCATCAACCATTCGCATCAACCGCGGATGATGACCGCATGATTTTGATCCTTTGCGTTGTGATTCCCCGGTCTCAAAATCGAGACCGGGGGCACCC